>NZ_JBXAST010000039.1:0-29836 GCF_058809645.1 Azospira sp. MPR-E4
GATCACCACCCCGCCCCCCACCGCCACCAGGGCGGCCACCAGGGCCCAGGGATTGAAGCGCCGGGCCAGGGCGTCGTCGAGCATGGTGACGTAGATGGGGGTGAGCACGGTGAACAGCAGTACCTCGGGCACCGTCAGCACGGTGAAGCTGCGGTAGAGGCAGAGGTAGGTGACACCGAACTGCAGGGCCCCGGCCAGCCACAGCCCGGCCACCAGGCGCCCGGGCAGGCCGCGCCAGCGGGTGAAGGGAATGAACACCAGGGCGGCGATGGCCACCCGCACCAGCACGGCGAAATCGCTGTCCACCCGCCCCGCCAGGTATTCGCCGATGAGGCTGAAGGAAAAGGCCCAGAGCAGGTTGACGGTGATCAGGTAAGGCATGGGAGAAAACGACGGCCCGGGGCCATCCGGCTAATGGAGGCGGGAGTATGCCATCACCGGGGCGCGCTGGCAGCCTCGGTCCCCTCCTCCGGCCTGGGCTTGGCCTCGATGGGCAGCCAGACGGTGAAGGTGCTGCCCCGGCCCGGCTCGCTCTCCACCTCCAGGCGGCCCTGATGCTTCTGCACGATGCTGTAGGCCAGGGAGAGGCCCAGGCCGGTGCCCTTGCCCACGGGCTTGGTGGTGAAAAAGGGCTCGAACAGGCGGTGCAGGTACTCCGGGGCGATGCCGCAGCCGCTGTCGCTCACGGCCACGAACACCTCGTCGCCGCGGCGGCCGGTGCGCAGCCAGATGTCGCCCTTCTTGGGAATGGCCTGGGCCGCATTGACCAGCAGGTTCATGAAGACCTGGTTGATCTGGGACGGCTCGCACCACACCAGGGGCAGTTCGCCGTATTCCTTGTGCACGGCGCACTTGTACTTGAGCTCGTTCCAGACGATGTTGAGGGTGGAATCCAGGCCCTGGTGCAGGTCGGCCCACTGGCTCTCGGCCTCGCCGGCCCGGGAGAAGTCCTTCAGATCCCGGGCGATCTTGGCCACCCGCTCCAGCCCGTCCCGGGACTCGGCCAGAAGCTGGGCGATGTCGCTGCGGAGGAAATCGAAGTCCTTCTCCAGCTTCAGCTGGCGGGCGCTTTCCAGCTGCCGGCAATCGCGGCAGGGACCGCTGTCCGCCGCCTCATAGGCGGCGATGATGGCGAAGATCTCCCGCAGGTAGTGGTCCAGGGTGCCCAGGTTGGAATAGACGAAGCCGATGGGGTTGTTCATCTCGTGGGCCACCCCGGCCGCCAGCTGGCCGATGGAGGCCATTTTCTCCGACTGCAGCAGCTGGCTCTGGGCCTCGGCCAGCCGCTGGTTGAGGGCCTTGGCCTCGGCCAGGGCCTGCTGCAGTTCCTGCTCCGCCCGCTTGCGCCCGTCGATGTCGCGCACCACGGCCAGTACCCGCTGGCCGCCGGAGAGACGGAATATCTGCAGGTTCACCAGGACCCAGAACTGCCGCCCCGAACTGCCCCGGGCCATCCACTCGAAGGACTGGGGCCCCTCCTCCTGCACCCGCCGCATGTAGTCCCGGGCCGCCTGGGGCGGGAAAGCAGGGTCGTCGGCGGTAATGCCCTGCACATCCAGGGACAGCAGCTCCTCCCGGCTGTAGCCGTACATGCGGCAGGCGCCGCCATTGACGTCCAGGATGCTGCCGCTGGCGGCGTCGTGCACGAAAATGGCATCGCCGATGGTGTCGTAGATGGTGCGGAACTTGTCCTCGCTCTCGGCCAGGGCCGCCTCGGTGGCCCGGCGCTCGGTGATGTCCTCCTTCACCGCCAGGTAATGGGTGATGCTGCCGTCGGGCTGGCGGATGGGGTTGATGCTGGCGTCTTCCAGGTATTCGCTGCCATCCTTGCGCCGGTTGAACAGCTCGCCGCGCCAGCCCTCACCCCGGGACAGGCAGCGCCACATCTCCTCGTAGCTGGAGCGTGGCGTGCGCCCGGACTGCAGGATGCGCGGATTCTGCCCCAGCACCTCCTCCCGGCTGTAGCCGGCGGTGCGCACGAAGGCCTCGTTCACGTATTCGATTTCTGCCGCCAGGTTGGTGATGACGATGCTCACCGGGCTCTGCTCCGCCGACAGCAGGAACTTGTGCAGCTCGGCCTCGGCCCGCTTGCGTTCTGTGATGTCCCGGGAAATGCCCTGGATGTGGGTGACCCGTCCCTGGGCATCGGTGATCAGGGTCATCACCGCCTCGGTCTGGATCAGGGAACCGTCCTTCCTCGGCTGCACCAGTTCGTAGTGGCGTGAGGCGGCAGCCTCCTGGCCCGTATCCACGGCGGCGATCCAGCGCCCCAGCTCCCCGTCCAGGTGCTGGTGGCACTCCGGCGTCAGCAGGTCCGCCATGGTCTGCTGCAGGGCCTCGTCCACGGTGATGCCGCGCATGGCCTGCACCGAGGGGCTGACATAGGCGAAGCGGCGGGAAGCCAGTTCGTACAGCCACACCACGTCGCTGCCGCTCTCTGCCAGCAGGCGGAAACGGGCTTCCTGCTCCCGGGCCTGCAGGGCGGCGCTGAAGACCCGCCCCAGCAGCAGCACGGCCATCAGCACGACGCCCGCCGCCGTCAGCCAGGCGAAGTTGCGCCGGGCCTCGCGATAGATTTCGCTGTCGTCCATTTTCGCCACCAGCAGCCAGTCGGTCTGGCCCACCGGCAGCACCACGCCCAGCACCGCCAGGCCCCGGTAATCCCGCCCCGCCAGCACCTCGCCGACGCCATGCAGGGCCATGCCCGAGATCAGCCCCGGCGTGTCCAGGGGCAGGCGCAGCTTGAGGGGAGCCCCGGCCTGCCGCCCCAGGGGAGAAAGAAACAGCACCTCGTCCCCGTCCCGGCGCACCAGCAGGCTTTCCCCGGTGGCGCTGGGGACGGGCCACTGGCTGACCATGGGATAGAGCACCCTGGCCGGGTCGATCTCGAACAGGGCGTAGCCGATGAGGCGCCCCGTCTCCCCCTCGGCGAAGAGGGGCACCAGCAGGTCGAGGACCACCTCGCCCTCGCGTCCGGCCTTGCGATGGAAGTCCACCAGGCGCGGCCTGCGGCTCTCCAACAGGGCCTGCACCGCTTCCTGGTGCAGGGTGTCGTCCCGCAGATGATCGTCCGCCGGGTCGGCCAGATAGCTGCGGCCGGCCAGGTCATGCAGGCCGATGGCGGAGATTTCGGGAATGGTCTGCTGCAGGTAGCGGAAACGCTGACGCAGCCCGGCCGCGGCCCGGGCGTCGCCCGGTTGCTGCAGGAGGCGGGCGAAATGCTGGGACATGACGCTGCCCGGCGGCTGGCTGAGAAAGATCAGGCGATCCTCGATCCAGCGCTGGATTTCCTGGGACTTGAGGGCCGCCACCGCCTGCAGCTGCTGTTCCGCCGTCTCCCGGGCGGCGCCGAACAGCACCTGGTGGCTGCGGTAGAGCCCGCCCGCCAGGAGCAGGACGAAGCCGATGATGGCCACCAGCCAGTGCCTTGCGGTCGGCACGAAGGCCGTCTCAACCCTATCACCTGCGGACATGGCGTTCACTCTCTCCCCGGCCTGTGCGGCGCCAGGCCCCGGCCGGCGGATCTCCGGCCATGGGGCATCCTACCGCGGCAGGGCCGGGAAAGTCCCGGCTGCAGGACATTTCCGGCCCTGTCGGGCCCGTTCAGGCGGCCTGCCAGACTGGCTTGCGCTTTTCGATGAAAGCGTCGATGCCCTCGGCGGCATCGCCGGCCATCATGTTGCAGGCCATGACCTCGCCGGCATACTGGTAGGCGGCTTCGATGCCCATTTCCAGCTGCTTGTAGAACATCTGCTTGCCCGTGGCCACGGCCACCGGGCTCTTGGCCAGGATGGACTGCACCAGGTGCTCCACCGCCTCGTCCAGATCGCCCAGGGCCACCACCCGGTTCACCAGGCCCCGGCGCTGGGCTTCCCCGGCATCGATGAACTCGCCGGTGAGCAGCATTTCCAGGGCTTCCTTGCGCCCCATGTTGCGCGCCAGGCCGACGGCGGGGGTGGAGCAGAAGAGGCCCACGTTGATGCCGGAAACGGCGAACTTGGCCACGTCGGCGGCCACCGCCAGGTCGCACATGGACACCAGCTGGCAGCCGGCAGCGGTGGCGATGCCGTGGATGCGGGCAATGACCGGCTGGGGCATTTCCTGGATGGTCAGCATGACCTTGGCGCACAGCTTGAACAGGGCCTGCATGAAGGCCTTGTCGTGGTTGCTGCGCATTTCCTTGAGGTCGTGGCCGGCACAGAAGGCCTTGCCGGCGCCCTGCAGCACCACGACGCGGACCGTCTTGTCGGCGGCGATGCTCTGCAGTTCGGCCAGCAGGGTTTCCAGCATGGCGTTGGAGAGGGAATTGAACTGGGCCGGACGGTTCAGCACCAGGGTGGTACGGCCGTCGGGGCGGTCTTCGCGCAGCAGGATGGGTTCCTGGTTTGTCATTTTTTGTCTCCTACAGAAAAAAGCCGGAGGCTGTGCTGTCTGCCCCCGGCTTGGTTATGGATGCGGCTGGATTACTCGATGGCGGCGGTGGACTTGGCCATTTCCCGCAGCACGTACTTCTGGATCTTGCCCGTGGAAGTCTTGGGCAGGGGTCCGAAGATGACCTTCTTCGGCACCTTGAAGCGAGCCATGTGCTCGCGGCAGAACTCGATGATTTCCACCTCGGTGATGCTGACGCCGTCCTTCAGTTCGATGAAGGCGGCCGGCACCTCGCCCCACTTGGGATCGGGAGTGGCCACCACGGCCGCGGCCATCACCGCCGGGTGGCGGTAGAGGGTGTCTTCCACCTCGATGGAGGAGATGTTCTCGCCGCCGGAGATGATCACGTCCTTGGAACGGTCCTTGATCTTGACGTAGCCGTCAGCCTGCATCACCGCCAGGTCGCCGGTATGGTAGTAGCCGCCGGCAAAGGACTCTTCCGTGGCCTTGGGGTTCTTCAGGTAGCCCTTCATCACCAGGTTGCCGCGGAACATGATCTCGCCCATGGTCTCGTTGTCCCAGGGCACCGCCTCCATGGTGGCCGGATCGAGCACGGTGATGGCTTCCTGGGCGTGGTAGCGCACGCCCTGGCGGCCATTCAGGTTCACCTGCTCGCCCACCGGCAGGTCGAACCACTCGGGCTGCTGGGCGCAGACGGAAGCGGGACCGTAGGTCTCGGTCAGGCCATAGACGTGGGTGATCTTGAAGCCGATCTTGGCCATGCCTTCGATGACGGCGGCGGGGGGCGGTGCGGCGGCGATGAGCCCGGACACGCCGTGGTTGATGCCTTCACGCCATTCGGCCGGCGCATTGGCCAGCATGGAATGGACGATGGGGGCGCCGCAGTAGTGGGTCACCTTGTTTTCCCGGATGGACTGCAGGATCAGCTTGGGATCGACCCGGCGCAGACAGACATTGGTGCCGGCATTGGCCGCCATGGTCCAGGGGAAGCACCAGCCGTTGCAGTGGAACATGGGCAGGGTCCACAGGTACACCGAATGGGGCGGCATGCCCCAGGAGACGATGTTGGACATGGCGTTGAGGTAGGCGCCCCGGTGGTGATAGACCACGCCCTTGGGGTTGCCGGTGGTGCCGGAGGTGTAGTTGAGGGAGATGGCGTCCCATTCGTCCTGGGGGCCCTTCCACTCGTAGTCCGGGGTGCCTTCGGCCAGCAGGGCCTCGTAGTCCTTCTCGCCCAGCAGGTCGCCGGGGCCGGTGTATTCGCTGTCGTTCACATCGATGACGACGATGCTGCGGCCCAGTTTTTCCAGGGCCGGCCCGACGATGTGGGAATACTCCTTGTCGGTGATGAGGATCTTGGCCTCACCGTGATTCAGCATGAAGGCCACGGCTTCGGGATCAAGACGGGTGTTGAGGGTGTTGAGCACGGCGCCGGTGACGGGCACGCCGAAGTGGCATTCGTACATTTCCGGCGTGTTGTTGAGCATCACGGCGACGGTGTCGCCTTCCTTGATGCCCCGGGCTTCCAGGGCGGAGGCCAGGCGCCTGGCCCGGTTGAAGGTTTCCAGCCAGGTATAGCGGCGCTGGCCGTGGATCACGGACACCCGGTCCGGGTAGATGTAGGCTGAACGGGCAATGAAGGTTAGCGGCGACAGCGGCACATAGTTGGCCGCATTCTTTTCCAGACCCTGCTTGTAGATGTTGCTGCTGTTGTCGTTATGACCTGCCATGAATATCCCTCTTATGTGTTTGCGTTGGTATTTTTCATGAACTCCCTGCCCCCGGACTGCTAACGGCAGGGAGCCAGTCTGGCCTCCCGCTCCAGGTCGGCCAGCCGACGTCCGATTTCCTGGCCGAAGGCATCGGCAGCCAGGCTCAGCGCAACCACCCCACCCCGCGCATCGGGGCTAGGAGCGGGCTTCTCCACGCTGAACGGACGCTCGAATATGAGTTTGCGCTGTTTGTCGAACAATGTCATGCGGCCCTGCAACACGCCGCGGCTCTGGGTCGGGCTGTCGAAGACCTGGGTGAATTCATCCACCTCCAGGCGCAGGGCGCAACCGCCGTTGCCGCCGCCCAGCTGCTGACGCAGGCGCAGGTTGAGCAACTGCCCCGCCGGCGCCGCCCAGCGGCTCTGGCTGTAGGCCATGAGGCGGCTGGCGTCGTCGTAGGCCAGACGGTAATTCACTGCCGGCGTATCGAGCCAGGGGACCAGGCGCAGCTCCAGGCTGACGGGCCTGGCCACGGCGCTGGCGGCGCCATCGACGCCGGCCTCGGCCGGGCGCGGCCCGAAATCGTAGGTGGCGGCCGGCGGGGCGCCGCGGCCGCCGGCGCAGGCGGCCAGGGTCAGCAGCAGGGAACAGGCGGCGAGGCGCCCGGTGGTGGCGAAGGTCATGGATTTCTCCCGGGATGGGGCAGGAAGCCGGGCTCCCCGGGGCCGGGCACGGGGGCCGGGGCGCCGAAGATGAGGCTTTGGGGGTCCCGTTCCACCTGGTTCAGGACCCGGTTGAGCTGGCGCGTGCTGGCGGCGATGTCGCCGGCCAGGTCGCCCCAGCGCGGCGACAGCAGCCCGGCGCCGGATTCGCCGCCGCCGGACTGTTCCAGCCGCTCCGACAGGCGGCGCAGGCCGGCCACCAGTTCCTTGGCTTCCCTGGCGGTACCGGCGCTGCCTTCGAGGGCGCTGCTGAGGTGTTTCAGGTTGTCGTCGGCCAGGGCCTTGCGCAGCTGCACCAGGGTCGGCCCCAGCTCCTGGGCGGCGGGCTTCAAGCCGGCGGAGATGCTTTCCAGGTTGGCCAGGGTGTTGCCGACCCGGCGCTGGTTCTCCTCCCCCACCAGCTGGTTGGCGGAAGTCAGCAGTTCCCGCGCCTGGCGCAGGGTCTCGGCGCCGGCATCGGAAAGCTCCTGGATCAGGGAAGGCTGCATGGGAATGCGCGGCAGGCCGTCGCCGGCCGCCAGGGGACGGTCGTCGTCGCCCCGCTCCTCCAGCTGCACCTGGGCCAGGCCGGTGACGCCCTGGTAGTTGAGCAGGGCCACGGTGCTGCGGGTCACCGGCACCTCGTCGAGGATGCTGATGCGGATGAGGATGTCGTCGGGCTGGTTCTTGTCCAGGCGGATATCCTCCACCCGGCCGACGCGGATGCCCCGGTAGCGCACCTGGGCCTGCAGGTTGAGGCCGGTGACGTTGCCCTGGGTCACCACCAGGTAGTCCCGGGTGACGTCGTGCTTGCCGCCGAACCACCACACGGAGAACAGGACGGCCGCTGCCAGGAGCAGGGTGAACAGTCCGGCAACGAGGGCATGGGCGCGGTTTTCCATAAACGACTCCTGCTGACGCCTAGAGGGGCGCGGGGGCGGCCGGGCCTTGGGCCGCGGCGGCGCCGCCGAAAAAACTCGAAATGAAGGGATGCTCCACCCGGCGCACCTCCTCCGGCGTGCCGAAGGCGACGATGCGCTGGTCGGCCAGCACGGCGATATGGGTGGACAGGCCGGTCAGGGTGGCCAGGTCGTGGGTCACCATGATCACGGTGAAGCCCAGCTCGGCCTGCAGTTCCCGGATCAGGCGCACGAAGCCTTCGCTGCGGTCCGGGTCCAGGCCGGCGGTGGGCTCGTCCAGGATCAGCAGTTCCGGCTCCAGGGCCAGGGCCCGGGCCAGGGCCACCCGCTTGACCATGCCGCCGGAAAGTTCCGCCGGCTTGAGCAGGCCGTGGCGCGGGTCCAGTTCCACCATGGCCAGCTTCAGGTGCACCAGGTCCCGGATCAGGCTCTCGTCCTCCAGGCCGAATTCCCGCAACGGGAAAGCCACGTTGTCGAAAACGGAGAGGGCCGAATACAGGGCGCCCTGCTGGAACAGCATGCCGAAGCGCTGGCGCAGGGCCCGGTCCACGCCCGGGTCCCCCGAATAGAGGGGGCAGTCGAAGAGATGGACCCGCCCCTTCCACGGCCGCAGCAGCCCCACCACCTCCCGCAGCAGGGTGGTCTTGCCGCTGCCGGAGCCGCCCACCAGACCCACCATCTGGCCCTGCTCCACCACCAGGTCCAGCTCCCGATGGATCACCGTGTCGCCGTAGCGGCTCCACAGGCCATGGACTTCGATGACCGGCCGGCTCATTTGGGCAGCCCGATCTCGCGGGTGGCGATGGCGAACAGGGCATCCACCAGGATGACGATGGTGATGGCGGTGACCACGGCGGCGGTGGTGCGGGCCGAAAGGCTCTCGGTGTTGGGTTTGACGTGGAGGCCGAAGTGGCAGGCCACCAGGGATATGAGCAGGCCGAAGACCCAGCCCTTGGCCAGGCCGATCCACAGGTTGGCCAGGGGCACGGCCTTGGGCAGCTGGTCGAGGAAAAAGCCGTAGGACAGCCCCAGCTGCAGGTTGGCCGAGACCATGCCGCCCAGGATGCCGGCGGCGGAGGTCCACAGCACCAGCAGGGGCAAGGCGGTGGTGAGGGCGGCGATTTTCGGCAGCACCAGGCGCTGGGTGCGGGAGATGCCCATGGTGGCCAGGGCGTCGATTTCCTCGGTGACCCGCATGACGCCGATCTGGGCCGTCATGGCCGAGCCGGAACGGCCGGCCACCAGCACCGCCACCAGCACCGGCCCCAGTTCCCGGATGATGCTGATGCCCAGGATGTTCACGATGAAGATGTCGGCGCCGAACATTTTCAGTTGCAGGGCCGACAGGTAGCTCATCACCACGCCGATGAGAAAGCCCACCAGGGCCGTCACCGGCAGGGCCTTGGCGCCGCTCTTGTAGAGGGTGGCCGAGTACTCGACCCAGGGCAGTTCCCGGGGATGGCGCAGCAGGTAGGCCAGGTCCAGCACCAGCTGGCCCAGCAGGGCCACCAGGCCGAGCAGGTTGTGGCTGAACTTGAGGACGAAGACGCCGAGGGCTTCCACCGCTTCGAAGGGGCGGGCCGGCGGCAGGGCCGCAGCCGCCGGCGGCAGGGCCGCCACCCGTTCCAGGGCGCGCCGGTGATCGGCTGCCAGGGTCACGCCGGGCGGCCACTGGCGGCCCCAGGCGCGCCACAGGAGGAGCGCCCCCAGGCTGTCGAGACGCCCCAGGGCAGTCAGGTCCCAGCCGGCACCGGCGGCGGCCAGGGCGGCCAGGCGATCTTCCAGCTCGGCCAGGGAACGGGGCAGGGAGGCCAGGGTCCAGTCCCCGCTGATGCGGGCGATGGGGCCCGCGTCGCCCTGTACCGTTTCCAGGCCGCCCGCGTTCATGGCTTCAGGCCGCCTGCCTGCCGCCACCCTTGGCGGCGTTGAGGCGCTTCAGGCGGAATTCCAGGCCGGCCCGCTGCCAGGCCTGGATTTCTTCGGCGAAGGCTGCCGCCGTCAGGGGATTGGCAGCCAGCCAGTCCGCCGGCAGTTCCAGGGTGGCGCCCTTGTCGCCCATGGCGATGCTGTAGGGCGGCCGCCCCTGGTCGCTGCGGGAGCGGTGGAAGAGTACGGCCAGGCGCAGGGAGAGGATCAGCAGCCAGTTCACGTCGCCCTTGGGCAGCACCGCCACCTTGTCCAGCTTGCCCCGGTGCCCCAGCACCAGCATGGCCAGGCGAGCCTGGTCCTTCTTGGAGAAGCCGGGCATGTCGGCGAAGGTGAGGATGTAGGCGCCGTGCTTGTGGTAGCCGTTGTGGGCGATGGAAATGCCGATCTCGTGCAGCTTGGCGGCCCAGCGCAGGAAATGCTCCGCATTGTCCCGGTCCGTGCTGTCGCCGCCGCAGCCGCCCGCATCCAGGTGGCTGAAGATTTCCCCGGCGGTCTGCTCCACCCGCTGGGCCTGCCACAGATCCACCTGGTAGCGGCGCATGAAGCTGGCCACGGTGGCGTCGCGCATGTCGTGGTGGTGGAAACGGCCCAGCAGGTCGTAGAGCACCCCCAGGCGCAGGGCGCCGTCGCCGTAGGTCATGTGCTCCAGCTGCAGGGTCTCGAAGATGGCGCCCATGATGGCGATGCCGCCGGAAAGCACCGGCGTGCGGTCGTTGCGCAGGCCTTCCAGGGGCATGGCCTCGGCGGAGCCGGCCTTGAGCAGGATGGCGCGCAGCTTCTGCAGGCCCTCCCGGGTGATGCCGGCGACGCCGCCCGGATTGAGGTTGTTCAGCTCCAGCACGTCGGCGATGGCCCGGGCCGTGCCGGAGGAGCCGACTGCCTCGTTCCAGCCCAGGCGCTGGTAGTCGTGGGCGATGGTCTGGATTTCCTTGCCCGCCGCCACTTCGGCTTCCCGCAGGCGCTTCTTGTCCACCTTGCCGTCGGGGAAGAAGCGCACCGTGTAGCTGACGCAGCCCATGTACAGGGATTCCAGCAGCAGGGGCTCGGCGCCGCGGCCGATGATGAATTCGGTGGAGCCGCCGCCGATGTCGAAGACCAGGCGTTTGTGCTCCGCCGGCGGCAGGGAATGGGCGGCGCCGATGTAGATCAGGCGCGCCTCTTCGCGGCCGGCAATGATTTCGATGGGGAAGCCCAGGGCCTCCTCCAGCCGGGGCAGCAGTTCGGGGGCGTTCTTCGCCACCCGCAGGGTGTTGGTGGCCACCACCCGCACGGCGTCGGGGGCGAAACCCCGCAGGCGCTCGCCGAACAGGCGCAGGGCGGCGATGGCCCGTTCCTGGGCGGCTTCGTTGAGGTATTTGTCGGGGGACAGGCCGGAAGCGAGCCGGACCGGCTCCTTGAGGGAATCCAGGGGATAGATCTGGTCGTCCACCACCCGCCCGACCTGCAGGCGGAAGCTGTTGGAGCCCAGATCGACGGCGGCAATCAATTCATAGCGCATGCAGCGGACAGCCTTTTCAGTGGCTCTTGTTCTGTCGGAGAGCCGTCATTCTAGCACCCGCAATGTGGGCGTCTCGTGACAGCGACCCGGAGCGCCCCGCACGGCACCAACCGTGGGAAAGGGCGCATACTGGTCGTTTGCGGTCATATTCCCTTAACATTAACGTAACAAAATGGCGTTTGTCCGTAATCCGGCAATCACGCCACTCCCCTGCCCCGCGCCACCGCCGCCATGAACCTGAACCGATCCCACATCTACCGCCGCTTCCCCCCGGAAAATTTCATCAACCGGGAACTGGGCCTGCTGGCCTTCAACCGCCGCGTCTTCGCCCAGGCCCAGGACGTCTCCATGCCGCTGCTGGAGCGCCTGCGCTACCTGTGCATCGTCTCCTCCAACCTGGACGAGTTCTTCGAGATCCGGGTCGCCGGCCTCAAGGAGCAGCTCAAGCTCGGCTCCAACACCCGCACCACCGACGGCAAGACGCCCCAGGAGGTGTACCGCCAGGTGTCCGCCGAAGCCCACCGCCTGATGCACGAGCAATACGAGCTGCTCAACGCCGACGTGCTGCCGGCCCTGGAAAAGGAAGGCATCCAGTTCCTGCGCCGCACCCGCTGGACCGACGCCCAGCGCGAATGGGTGCGGGACTACTTCTTCCGCGAAGTGATGCCGGTGCTGACCCCCATCGGCCTGGACCCTTCCCACCCCTTCCCCCGGGTGCTCAACAAGAGCCTCAACTTCGCCGTGGAACTGGAGGGGCGCGACGCCTTCGGCCGCAACTCCGGCGCCGCCATCGTCCAGGCGCCCCGGGTGCTGCCCCGGGTCATCCGCCTGCCCCAGGAACTGAGCGAGGGCGAATACAGCTTCGTCTTCCTCTCCTCCATCCTCCATGCCTTCGTCGGCGAGCTGTTCGCCGGCATGAACGTGCTCGGCTGCTACCAGTTCCGCGTCACCCGCAATTCCGACCTCTTCGTCGATGAGGAAGAGGTGAAGAACCTGCGCACCAAGATCCAGGGCGAACTGCCGCAACGCCACTTCGGTGACGCGGTGCGCCTGGAGGTGGCGGACAACTGCTCGCCCACCATGAGCGAATTCCTCCTCGGCCAGTTCAACCTCTCGGAAAGCGACCTGTACCGGGTCAACGGCCCGGTGAACCTGGTGCGCCTGATGCAGATTCCCGACCAGGTGGACCGGCCCGACCTGAAGTTCGCCCCCTTCCCCCCGGGCATGCCCAAGACCCTGGAAAAGCGCACCAGCATCTTCGCCAGCATCCGCAAGAACGACATCCTGCTGCACCACCCCTACCAGAGCTTCACCCCGGTGATCGACCTGCTCAACCAGGCAGCCACGGACCCGGCGGTGGTGGCCATCAAGATGACCGTGTACCGCACCGGCACCGACTCGGTGCTGATGGAGTCCCTCATCCGGGCCGCCGAGAACGGCAAGGAAGTGACCGCCGTGGTGGAACTGATGGCCCGCTTCGACGAGGAGGCCAACATCAACTGGGCCACCAAGCTGGAAGAGGTGGGGGCCCACGTGGTGTACGGCGTGGTCGGCCACAAGACCCACGCCAAGATGATCATGATCGTGCGCCGGGAGGAGGATAAGTCGGGCCAGAGCCGCCTGCGCCGCTACGTGCACCTGGGCACCGGCAACTACCATCCGCGCACCGCCCGCCTGTACACCGACTTCGGCCTGCTCACCGCCGACGAGGAAATGGGTGCCGACGTGAACGAGGTCTTCAAGCAGCTCACCGGCCTGGGCCGGGCCCAGGCCCTGCACCACCTGTGGCAGGCGCCCTTCACCCTGCACTCCAACATCATCGCCGCCATCCGCCAGGAGACGGAGAACGCCAAGGCCGGCCTGCCCGCCGCCATCATCGCCAAGATGAACTCCCTGCTGGAGCCGGAAACCATCATGGCCCTCTACGAAGCCTCCCAGGCCGGGGTCAAGATCGACCTCGTGGTGCGCGGCGTCTGCGCCCTGCGCCCCGGGGTGCCGGGGCTGTCGGAGAACATCCGGGTGCGCTCCATCATCGGCCGCTTCCTGGAGCACCACCGCATCTTCTACTTCCACGCCGGCGGCGCCGAGAACGTCTATCTCTCCTCCGCCGACTGGATGGAGCGCAACTTCTTCCGCCGCATCGAGCTGTGCTTCCCGGTGCTGGACCCGAAGCTGAAAAAGAGGGTCATCAGCGAAGGCCTGCGTCCCTATCTGGTGGACAACCAGCAGGCCTGGGAGATGGACGGTTCCAGCGGCACCTACACGCGCAAGAAGAACGCCCGGGCCAAGCCCCGCTGCGCCCAGAGCGAACTGCTGCACGGGCTCTCCAGCGGGGTCTGAGCCGCCGCACCCACCCCTGCCAGGAAGCAGAACGGACGCCACTTTCCAGCCACTGCCGGCCGGGAACGGCGTCCGTTCTGCTTCCAGGGCAGCGTCCTGGAGCGACGCCGCGCCATCTTTTTCCCGTTCCGGACTTGCGCTGCCGCGCCGGGGGAACGAAGCTGTGACTTTCCTTGCCTCACCTTCAGCAAACGCCCCATCCACCGTTGCACCGAATTCAAGGAGAAGAGCAAATGAGCACCGCCACTCCGCTGCGCCTCGTCACCCTGGTCGGCAGCCTGCGCCAGGCTTCCTATAACCGCATGGTCGCCAACACCCTGCCGGAACTGGCCCCGGCCGGCGTCGGCATCAGCACCCTGCCCTCCCTGCACGACATTCCCCTCTACGACGGCGACGTCGAGGCCAAGGGCATTCCCCCGGCCGTGACCGCCCTGGCCGAAGCCATCCGGGCCGCCGACGGCCTCATCATCGTCACCCCCGAATACAACTACTCCGTGCCCGGGGTGCTGAAGAACGCCATCGACTGGCTCTCCCGGGTGCCCAACCAGCCCTTCGCCGGCAAGCCCGTGCTGCTGCAGTCCGCCTCCATGGGCCCCTTCGGCGGCGCCCGGGCCCAGTACCACCTGCGCCAGGTGCTGATCTATCTCAACCCGCGGGTCTTCAACGTGCCCGAGGTGATGGTGGGCGGCGTGCAGAACAAGGTGGATGCCGCCGCCGGCAAGCTCAACGACGCCAGTACCCGGGACCACATCGCCGGCCAGCTGGCCAGATTCGCCGACTTCATCCGCGCCGGCGCCTGAGCGGGCAGTCGGCGGCGCCAACGAAAACGCCCTCCGAGGAGGGCGTTTTTTCTTGCCGCCAGGACGAGCGGCCGGGGGATTGGCGGACGTCAGCCGCGCCGCGCCCCCACCACGCCCTGCACCTCGTGGATCAGCTTCAGGGTGCGGGTCAGCTGGGGCAGGTTGAGGATTTCCACGGTGAAGCCCATGTGGGCCTGCCCCTGCTTGGAGAGGGTCTGCACGCCGATGACGTTGATCTTCTCCCGGGCGAAGACGTCGGAGATGTCCCGCAGCAGGCCCTGGCGGTCGTGGGCGTCCACCGTGATGTCCACCGGGAAGATGCCGTGGGGGTGGCCGCCCCACTCGGTCTCGATCACCCGCTCCGGGTGCAGGGCCTGGAGGTTGGCGAAGTCCGGGCAGTCGGCCCGGTGGATGGAGACGCCCTTGCCCCGGGTGACGAAGCCCTGGATCGGGTCCGGCGGTGCCGGCTTGCAGCAGCGGGCCAGCTGGGTCAATAGCTTGTCCACGCCGACGATGAGAATGCCCCGGTCGCCGGCGCCCTCCCCTTCGGCCGGTTTGGGCCGGCGCACCGGCATGGGCTCGGCACCCCGCTCGTCCACCGGCGGCTCGGTGCCGCGCACGGCGGCCTGAAACAGGCGCAGATTGAGTTCGTTGCGGGCGGCGGCGATGTAGAGGTCGTCCGCCTTGGCATAGCCCAGCTTGCCCGCCAGTTCTTCCAGGTTGGTGCCGCCGCCGCCGACCCGCTGGATTTCCTTGGCCACGATGCCCCGGCCTTCGGCCAGGGATTCTTCCAGGGCCAGGTTGGAGAACCAGGCCCGGGCCTTGGTCCGTGCCGTCTTGGTGGCGATGTAGCCGAGGGAGGGATTGAGCCAGTCCCGGGAGGGGCCGCCCTGCTTGGCGGCGACGATCTCCACCCGCTGGCCGGTCTTCAGGGCCGTATCCAGGGGCACCAGGGCCCCGTCTACCTTGGCGCCGCGGCAGCGGTGGCCCAGGTCGGTGTGCAGGCGGTAGGCGAAGTCCACCGGGGTGGCGCCCTGCGGCAGGTCCACCACCTTGCCCTGGGGCGTCATGACGTAGATGGTCTCATCCAGGGCGGCCTGCTTGTAGTGGTTCACCCAGTCGGAGGAGTCGGAGACTTCGTCCTTCCAGGTCAGCAGCTGGCGCAGCCAGGCGATCTTGTCGTCGTAGTTGTCCTCGGAGCTGTGCTTGGTGCCTTCCTTGTAGCGCCAGTGGGCGGCCACGCCCAACTCGGCGTGGCGGTGCATTTCCCAGGTGCGGATCTGCACTTCCAGGCTGCGCCCGTCGGGGCAGCGCACGGCGGTGTGCAGGGAACGGTAGTTGTTGCCCTTGGGATTGGAGATGTAGTCGTCGAATTCCTTGGGGATCGGCGTCCAGATGTTGTGCACGATGCCCAGCACCGTGTAGCAGTCCTTGACCTCGTCCACGATGACACGCAAGGCCCGGATGTCGTACACCTCGGAGAAATCCACGCCCTTCTTGCGCATCTTGTTCCAGATGGAATAGATGTGCTTGGGCCGGCCGTAGATCTCGGCCTTGTGGATGCCCACCGCCGCCAGCTCGGACTTGACCCGGTCCACCGCGTCGATGATGAACTGCTCCCGCTCCAGACGCTTCTCGTCGAGCATCTTGGCGATTTTCTTGTAGGTATCCGGGTGGATGAAGCGGAAGGAGAGGTCCTCCAGCTCCCACTTCAGCTCCCACACCCCCAGGCGGTTGGCCAGGGGCGAATACAGTTCCAGGGTTTCCCGGGCCACGTGCACCCGCAGGTCGTCCGGCTCGGCGGCGTAGTAGCGCAGGGTCTGGGTACGGGAGGCGAGGCGCAGCAGCACCACCCGGATGTCTTCCACCATGGCCAGGAACATCTTGCGCAGGACTTCCACCTGGGCCTTCATTTCCTGGGGATTCTGGGTGGTGTCGGCGACGAAGCCGCGGGAGATGGGGCGCAGCCGGTTGAGGCGGGAGATGCCGCCCACCAGGTGGGCGACGCCGCCGCCGAAGCGTTCGTTGAGGGTTTCCAGGCCCTTCTCGTCGTAGGTGGCCACGGCGAAGAGCAGGGCCGCAGCGCGGGAGTCCGCGTCCAGCTTCAGGCCGGCGATGATGAGGGCCATCCCCAGGGCGTGGGAGAGGATGCCCTCGCCGCTGCCCAGGGTGTTGTCGCCATAGGCGTCACGGGCGAAGAGGGCCGCCTCCCGGATAAAGGCCGTCTCGTTTTCGGAGAGGCCATCGGTGAGGGTCAGGAGGGACTGTTCGAAGTCGCTCTGGGCGGCGACGGAATGGACGACGGAAACCATGGCGCGGATTATACGCCCCTGGCGACAAATACGCCGGGACCCGCGCCGGGCCGCCTCCCGGGGCCGGCAGTGCCGCCAAGGCAGGTCCGCCGCGGCCCCGGGCACTGGCCCGCCGTTGGGGCATAATCCACGCTCCAGCCAACGACAAAGGCCGCGCCCCCAGGTAGCGGCCGGACAGAGAGACATGAACCCCAACACGCCCTTTTACCGGCATCCCTACCTGCTGCTGACCCTGACCGCCCTCTTCTGGTCCGGCAACATGGTCCTGGGCCGCGGCATCCGCGCCGACGTGCCGCCCATCGCCCTGGCTTTCTGGCGCTGGGTCATCGCCCTGGCCCTGATCGCGCCCCTGGCCCTGCCCCACCTGAAGGAACAGTGGCCCCTGCTGAAAAAGGGCTGGAAGCCGGTGCTGCTGCTGGGCATCCTCGGCGTCGGCTGCTACAACACCTTCGCCTACGTGGCCCTGCAGTACACCGCCGCCACCAATGCGGTGCTGCTCAACTCCTTCATTCCCATCGTCACCATCGCCCTCTCCTGGCTGTTCCTGGGCAAGCGCCTCAAACCCATCGAAGCGGTGGGCGTGGCCATTTCCTTCCTCGGCGCCACCACCATCATCGCCCGGGGCGACCTGGCGGTGCTGCTGGGCCTTTCCCTCAACCTGGGGGACGTGTGGATGCTGGGGGCGGTGCTGACCTGGGCCATTTACACCGTGGGCCTGCAGTGGCGCCCGGCCGGGGTGCATCCCATGCTCATGCTGGGTGCCCTGACCCTGGTGGGGGTGCTGGCCCTGGCGCCCATCTACGCCCACGAGCTGGGGGCCTTCGGCGGCCCGGCCCGGCACATCAACCTGCACTGGGGCTCCCTGGCCGGCATCGCCTACGTCGGCGTCCTGCCCAGTTTCGTCGGCTACATCTTCTACAACCGGGGCGTGGCCGAGGTGGGGGCCAACAAGGCCAGCCTCTTCATCCACCTCATGCCGGTCTTCGGCACCCTGCTCTCCGCCCTCTTCCTGGGCGAGCTGCCCCACCTCTACCACTTCGTCGGCATCGGTCTCATTTTCAGCGGCATCTACCTGACCATGGCCCGCCTGCCCCGTCTCAAGGGCGCCTGATGGGCTGGCTCGACCGACTGCTGGGACGCCGCCGGCCCCGCCCCATTCCGCAGCCCCTGTGGCAGCAGACCGTGGCCCGCCTGCCCTTCCTGCAATGGCTTCCGGCGGCGGACCTGGCGCGCCTGCAGAGCCTCAGCGAAGCCTTCCTGGCGGCCAAGCAGTTTTCCGGCGCCGCCGGCCTGGAGGTGGACGACGCCATGGGCGTGCACATCGCCGCCCAGGGCTGCCTGCCCATCCTCAACCTGGGCCTGGAGTGGTACGACGACTGGGTCGAGATCATCGTCTATCCGGACGAGTTCGTGGTGCCCCGCCAGGAGATGGACCCGGACGGGGTGGTGCACGAATACGACGAGGTGGCGGCGGGCCAGGCCTGGGACGGCGGCCCCCTGATCCTCTCCTGGCAGGACAGCCAGATGGCGGGGGACGGCTACAACGTGGTGATCCACGAATTCGCCCACAAGCTGGACATGATCAACGGCGCCCCGGACGGCCTGCCGCCCCTGCATCCGGGCATGGACCGAGAAGCCTGGGTGGCCGCCCTGGACGGGGCCTACGATGATTTCCTGGCCCGGGTGGAGCGGGCCGAAGCCAGGGGCGAGGAGGCCCTCGAGCAGTTGCCCATCGACCCCTACGGCGCCGAGCATCCGGGGGAGTTCTTCGCCGTGGTTTCGGAGAGCTTCTTCGAACAGCCCCAGGTAGTCGCCGCCGAGTATCCGGCCCTCTACGCCCAGCTGGCCCTGTTCTACCGCCAGGATCCCCTGGCCCAGGCTCAGGCCGCCGGTTCCAGCCGCTCCAGGTAGCGCACCAGGGCCTCCAGCACCGCCTCCGGCTGGTCCCGGTGGGGCGAGTGGCGGCAGTCCGCCAGTTCCAGCAGTTCCACCTCCGCCGGCACCTGCTCGGCGATGACCTCGATCTGGCGCAGGGTGGCGTATTCGTCGTCCTTGCCCTGGATGGCCAGCACCGGCACCCGGATGCCCGACAGGTAGGACTCGATGTTCCAGTCGCGGAACTGGGGCGAGAGCCAGGTATCGTGCCAGTCGTGGAAGACCCGGAAGGCATCCCGGTGGTAGCGCCCCAGGCGGGAGGGCCAGTCGGTCTGGCGCCACGCTTCGCCGGCCTGGCGGATGCCGGCCAGGGCCTCCTCCTCCACCCAGGCGTGGGGCGCCAGCACCACCAGGCCGGAGACGGCCTCGGGATAGGTGCCGGCGTGGATCAGGGCGATGGAGCCGCCGTCGGAATGGCCCACCAGCACGGGCCGTTCGATGTCCAGGGCGGCCAGGGTGGCGGGCAGCATCTCCAGAGCCTCGTCGTGCATGTAGCGGGGCGTGCGCGGTGACGGCGCCGGGTCCGAATCGCCGTAGCCCTGGCGGGAAAAGACCAGGGTGCGGCAGCCCGTGGCCTGGGCCACCTTGTGCGGGAAGTCGCGCCAGAAGCCGACGCAGCCCAGGCCCTCGTGCAGGAACACCAGGGTCGGGCGATAGATCTGGTGGGCGCTGATCAGCTCGTATTCCAGCTCGCGCCCGAGCACATTCACTTTGGCCACATCAGGCTCCCAGCAGGAATTCCCGGACCACCGCCACCTGGGCCGGGTCCTGGAACATGGGGGCGTGGCCGACGCCGGGGATTTCCCGGGTCCACGCCTGGGGACCGCGCCGGGCCATCTCGGCCAGGGCCTCCCGGGGCAGCAGGTCCGACTCGGCGCCGCGGATGACCAGGGTCGGACAGCGGATGGCGTCGTAGTAGGGCCACAGGATGACATCCTGGTGCATGACGAAGCCGAGCTGGAAGGCCTCGGCGATGGCCGGGTCGTAACGCATCTCCCACTGGCCGTCGTCGGCCTGGCGCACGCTAGTCTCGGTCAGGTGGCGCCATTGGGCATCCGTCAGCGAGCCGAAGGGGGCCGAGACCTGGCGGATGAACTGCTCCGCCGCCTCCAGGCTGGGGAAGCGGGGCGCCTTGCCCACGTATTCGCCGATGCGGCGCAGGGATTCGTTGGTGATCACCGGCCCCACGTCGTTGAGGATGAGACGGGTGATGGGGCTGCGCTCCATGGCGGCGATGCACATGCCGATGAGGCCGCCCATGGAGGTGCCGAGCCAGTGCACTTCGGCCACGTCGAGGCGGGCGATGAGGCTCACCATGTCCGCCACGTACTGGGGAAAACCGTAGCCGGACGCCTTTTTCAGCCAGTCGCTGCGGCCCCGGCCGACCACGTCCGGGCACACCACCCGGTAGTGCCGGCTCAGCTGGCGGGCAAGGAAATCGAAATCGCGACCGTTGCGGGTGAGGCCGTGCACGCACACCAGGACCCGGGGATTGGCGGGATCGCCCCACTGGGTATAGGCCATGCGATGCAGGCCGGAGCCGTCCAGGGCGGCGCAGAGCACCCGCTTCTCGACCATGGCCGGCGCGGGGGAAAACAGGCGGCGCAGACTGTTGCAGATATTCATGGGCCTCGTCTCCTGGCAGAGGGTATGGCCCAAAGTCTAGCACTCCCGCGGGGGAGCGCCCCGCCGCCTAGCCGATCATTTCCAGCAGGGAGGCTTCCAGCTCCTGCCGCCCCAGGGCCGAGGCCATGGCGACGATGACGTAACCGGGCTTCAGTTCGTAGTCCTTGGGCGGGTTGAAGACCCAGTCCAGCTTTTCCCGGACCGCCAGCAACACGTACTCATTGCTGCGCAGCTTCAGGTTGCCCAGGGGCGTCGGCGGGAAATGGCCGGGCACCGCCACCTCTTCCACCCGCAGGCGCTTTTCCGACTTCAGCATCTCGTCGAGGAAGGACACCACGTGGGGCCGCACCATGAGGGAGGCCAGGCGCATGCCGCCGGTCAGGTCCGGGGAGAAGATGGCGTCGGCGCCGGCCTTCTTCATCTTCTCCACGTTGCGCGACTCCTGGCAGCGGGCCACCACCCGGATGGCCGGATTGAGCTGCTTCACCGTGATGGTGATCATCAGGTTGCGCGAATCGTCGCCGGTGACGGCGAAGACGCCCCGGGCCGATTCCAGCCCGGCGCCCAGCAGCACGTCGTCGTCGGAGGCATCGCCGTGCAGGTAGAGCAGGCCCGGGCTTTTTTCCCGCTGGGCCTCCAGGCCTTCCAGGTTTTCCTCGATGGCGACGAAGTGGCGGTTGGTGGCTTCCAGCTCCCGCGCCACGTTGCGGCCCACCCGTCCAAAACCGCAGACGATGTAATGGCCGGTGAGCTTCTTGATCATCTTTTCCATGCGCCGTCTCCGCAGCGTGCCGTTAAGATCCGATTCCACCAGGGTCACCGTGACCGTGGAGAAGAGAAAGGACAGGGTGCCTGCCCCGAGAATGCCGATGAACACCGTGAACATCCGGGCCGCCGGATTCTGGGTCATCTCGATGATTTCGCCGTAGCCGATGGTGGCCACGGTGATGAAGGTCATGTAGAAGCAGTCGAACCAGGTGTAGCGCCCCCCGGTCAGCAGGTGGTAACCGAAGGTGCCGATGACATGCACGGCCACCAGCATGATCAGGGCTCCATAGAGGTAACGCTGGACCTGGAGCGGCTGATTGCTGGTGCTGGCACTCATGGGAATGGATTCGGGGGCGGCGGCGGTGGTTGGCGATAGCGGCGGCGGCGCCATGCGTAGAGCAGGTATGCGCGCCATGCCGTACGGACAATACCATATCCCGCCAGGGCCAGCAGCAGGCCCAGGCACACCAAGCCCAGGGCCAGGGGCTCACCCAGGGCCAGCAGCCAGTCGCCCAGGGCGCCGATCCAGGCCAGCATGCCCCCATCCCCCGGCTCCGGCGGCGCCACGAAGGCGCCTCCTTCCCGCAGCAGCACCAGCCGGCCCAGATGGTAGGCGACGAAGTAGAGCGGCACGATGGTCAGGGGATTGGTGTACAGGGTGGTCACCAGGGCCAGGGGCAGATTGACCCGGAACAGGGTGGCCAGGATGGCTGCCCCCAGCATCTGGAAGGGCCCGGGAATGAGGCCGCAGAAAAGGCCCACGGCCACGCCGCCGGCGGCGGAATGGCGGTTCAGGTGCCACAGGCGGGGATGCAGCAGGGTGCCGGCAAAGGGCGCCAGCCAGCGGTTGCCGATCAGGGCCTGGTGGTCGGGCAGAAAACGCTTCAGATGTTTGCGCACCATGGATTCATTCTACTGCGCCGGCCCCCGGACGGCCCAGGGCCAGCCCGGGGGCGAAAGTGGCTATGCTATCGCCATGAACTGGCCCCTCTATTCCTTCGCCCTGGGCATCCTCCTGCTGCAACAGCAGCCGGCCCTGCCGCCCTGGCCCTGGCTGCCCCTGGGGGCGGCGGCGGTCCTCGGGCTGCTGTTCCTGGGGCGGCGGCCCGGCGCCCTGCCCCGCCTGGGAACAATCCTGCTGGCCGCGGCCCTGGGTTTCCTGTGGGCCGGCTGGCGGGCCGAGACCCGCCTTGCCGAACGGCTGGCGCCGGCCCTGGAAGGGCAGGATCTGCAGCTGCAGGGCCGCATCGCCGCCCTGCCCCAGGACTTTGGCCGGGGCCAGCGCTTCGAGTTCGCCGTGGCGCCCGGGGCTGGAGCCCACCTGCCGCCGACCCTCCTGCTCTCCTGGTACGACCGGCCGGAAACGCCCCGACCGCGCCTGGAGCCGGGCCAGGAATGGCAGCTGACGGTGCGCCTGAAGCGCCCCCACGGCCACGCCAACGGCGCCGGTTTCGACTACGAGGCCTGGCTCCTGGAACGGGGCATCGGCGCCACCGGCTATGTGCGCGAAGCTGCGGACAACCGCCTGCTGGGCCGCAGCGATGGCTTCTTCAGCAGGATCGAGCGGCTGCGCCAGGCGGTGCGGGAGGACTTCCAGGCCCGCCTGCCGGAGGCCGACAATCCCTACGCCGGCATCCTCACCGCCCTGGCGGTGGGGGACCAGAAGGCCATTCCCGGCGACCAGTGGAAGGTCTTCGCCGGCACCGGCACCACCCACCTGATGAGCATTTCCGGGCTCCACGTGACCATGATGGCGGCCCTTGCCGCCGCCCTGGCCGGCGGCCTGTGGCGCCGCTCGCCAGCCCTCATGGCGCGCTGGCCGGCCCAGCGGGCGGCGCTCCTGGCCGGCTGGCTGGCGGCAGCCGGCTACACCTTGCTGGCCGGTGCCGGGGTGCCGGCCCTGCGCACCCTGGCCATGCTCGGCGCCGCCGCCCTGGCCCTGGCCAGCGGCCGCCGGGTGGCGCCCGGCAACGTCCTCGCCTTCGCCCTGCTGGCGGTACTGCTGCCGGACCCCTGGGCCGTCCTGGCGCCGGGCTTCTGGCTGTCCTTCGTCGCCGTCGGTGCCCTGCTGCTGGCCGCCCGCCCTCTGGCGGAGGGGCCGCCACGCCAGTCCTGGCGCCGCCGCCTGGGGCGGCACCTGGAACACTGGAGCCTGACCCAATGGGTCGCCACCCTGGGCACCCTGCCCCTGCTGCTGCTCTTCTTCCAGCAGTTCTCCCTGGTCTCGCCCCTGGCCAACGCCATCGCCATTCCCCTGGTCAGCCTGGCGGTGACGCCCCTGGCCCTGGCGGCGGCCCTGCTGCCCCTGCCCGGGCTGGCTGCCGCTGCCCACGCCCTGCTGCACGGACTGATGCTCTGCCTGCAGTGGCTGGCAGCCCTGCCCGGAGCCCTGTGGACGCCGCCGGCGCCCACCCTGCCGGCCCTGTTCCTGGCCGCCCTCGGCTGCGTCTGCCTGCTCCTGCCCCGGGGCTTTCCCGGCCGCTGGCTGGGGCTGCTGATGCTGCTGCCCCTGCTGGCCACGCCCCAGCCCCGGCCGCCGCCGGGCCAGGCCTGGGTGACCCTGCTCGACGTGGGCCAGGGGCTGGCAGTGGCGGTGCGCACGCAAAAGCACACCCTCCTTTACGACGCCGGGCCTTACTACAGCCCGGAATCGGATGCGGGGGAGCGGCTGGTGCTGCCCTGGCTGCGGTCCGTCGGCGTGGATCGCCTCGACACCCTGGTGGTGACCCACCGGGACTGGGACCACTCGGGCGGCGCCCGCTCGGTGCTGGAAAGCCTGCCGGTGGCGCTGCTGCTCGATTCCCTGCCCCCGGCATCCGCCGAGGCCCGGGACCTGCAGCCCCTGGCCCAGGAACGGCGGGCCTGCGCCGAGGGGCAAGGCTGGGAATGGGACGGGGTGCGCTTCTCCATGCTGCATCCGCCGGCAGGCAGGGTGGATGCGCCCCAGGGCAGGAGCAACCACCAGAGCTGCGTCCTGCTGGTGCAAGCGGCGGGGCAACGGCTGCTGCTCACCGCCGACATCGAGGCCGCCGACGAAGCCTGGCTGCTGGCCCGTCACCGGACGGAACTGGCCAGCCAGGTGCTGCTGGTGCCCCACCACGGCAGCCGCAGTTCATCCACGGCACCCTTCGTCGCCGCCGTCGGCGCCCGGGAGGTGCTGTACCCGGTGGGCTACCGCAACCGCTTCGGCCATCCCCGGCCGGAGGTCGTGGAACGCTATGCCGCCAGCGGCGCCCGGGCCTGGCGCACGGACCGGGACGGGGCCATCGGCCTGGTCCTGGGCGCAGCCACGGCCAACGGCAAGCCGGAACTCTGGACCGAACGGCAGCGCCGGCCCCGCTACTGGTACGACCGTTACGCCTGGAATGAGAGCGGCCAGGGTGGGCCGGACGGAGAAGAGAACGGTAACGACGGCAAGGCCCCGGCACCAACGACAACGGCCCCGCAGGGCCGTTGAAGAAGGCGGGCCGGCAGAGCGGGATCAGCCGGCCTGGAAGCGGGCCGCCTCGGTCTGCAGGGCCTCGGCCAGTTGCTCCAGCTGGCCGGCGGTGTTGGCGTTTTCGCTGACTGCGGCGCTGTTCTCCTCCGCCATCTGGGCGATGCGCTCCACGTTCTTGGCGATCTCGGTGCTGGCGGCGCTCTGCTCCCGCAGGGAGGAGGAAATGTCGCTCACCATGTCCACCACCTGCTGGGCCCCGGCCTGGATCTGGCCCATGGCGTCGCCGGCCTCCCGGGCCAGTTCGACGCCCTGGGAAACCCGCTCGACACCGTGCTTCATGCTGACCACGGCCTCCTGGGTGCCGCCCTGGATGGCGGCCACCATGTCGGTGATCTCCTGGGTGGAATGGGCGGTGCGTTCGGCCAGCTTGCGCACCTCGTCGGCCACCACGGCGAAGCCCCGACCAGCCTCTCCGGCCCGTGCCGCCTCGATGGCGGCATTGAGGGCCAGCAGGTTGGTCTGGTCGGCAATTTCCTTGATGACGCCGACGATGGTGGAAATCTTCTCCGAATGCTGGCCCAGGTCCTCCACGATGCCGGCGGACTGGTTCACGGCGCTGGCGATCTGCTCGATCTCCTGCACCACGTTGCCGACGATCTGGGCACCCCGGGCCGACAGGTCGCCGGACTGGGACGAAAGGGCGTGGGCGTCCTGGGCGTTCTTGCTGATGTGGTCCACGCCTACGGTCATCTGCTCGATGGCGGCCGCCATGGAGGAGGCAGCCTCGCTCTGCTGCTGGGTGGACAGGGTGATCTGCTCGCTGGCGTCGGCCATGCTGCGGGCCGAGGCGGAGAGCTGGTTCACGCTCTGCTGCACACTGGTGGTGAGGCTGGCGAAGGCGCCGGCCACCTCGTTGAAGCTGCCGGCCACCTGCTGCAGCTCATCCCTGGACTGGAGCTGGATGCGGGCCGTCAGGTCGCCCTGGGCGATGCGATGGGCGCTGGCGGAAAAGCCGGTGATGCAGGAAACGATGGCCAGGTAGGCGCCGGCGGAAAGGTAGATGAAGACCAGCACCATCACCAGGGACAGGCCCAGGTTGAGCAGCAGGCCCCGTTCGGCCTTGGCCTTGCGCTCGCCGATGAGCTGCTTGGCGGTGGGCAGCAGGGTGTCGTAGAGCTGGGCGTAGCCCTTGTCGATGACGGCGGTGGACTGTTTGAAGAAGTCGCCGGAATCGGTGACGAACATGCCGGCGATGATGTCCTGGTTCACGATATTCACCAGGCCGCTCACCGCCTCGTTGAGATCCTTGGAGGAAGTGCCCAGGGTGTCGCGGATGGCCGGGTTGTGGCGGGCCGTCTTCTGCAGGTTCACATTGAGGGCGGCCAGGGTGTCGGAAACCTGGGCCATGAGGATGCCGATATCGACCCGCTGGTGATCGTTGATGCTCTTCTTGGCCAGGATGCCGGTGCCCTTGGCCCGGGTCTGGCCGAGACGCTCCAGCATGGAGGGCAGCTTGACCACGGCGGTTTCCAGCAGATAGTAGGAATCCATGTTGGGGTCGATGGTGAGGCCGCTCTCGTCGGCCACGTCCACCTTCAGCTGCAGGATGGCGGCGATCAGCCGGGTGTGGGCCGCAAAGCTTTCCGTGGCGGTCCAGGAAAGGCCGTCGGCGGCAATCAGGTTCCACTCCTCGTTGATCTTCTTCCACTCTTCGGAGGCGGCAACGGAGGCCGGCAGGATCGGACCCAGGCCCTGCAGGGCGGTCTTCACTTCGCCGGTCTTGGCCTCCCTCTTGGGCAGCAGGCTGGCGTCGCCATTGATGACGCCGGAGGAGAGGCCCCGGTGTTGCTGGGCCGCCTGCACCAGGCGGTCCATGGGCACGATCACCTCCAGGGCCGCCAGTTCGTCGTTGGCCAGGTGGATCTGGCTCTGCAACTGGCGCGACAGATTGACGAAGAGCACGGCGATGGCGATCAGGGCCACCAGGCCGATGAGGGCGAATTTCTTCGGATAGGTCAGCCGATGCATCAAGGCAATGGCCGGTGCAAACAGGATTTGCATCATTTTTTTAGGCTCCAGGTTGAACAGCGTCTTGCGGTCTGCGCCGCCTTTCTCCCTCGGGTCTTTTTTTAGTATTTGCTACGGGCAATGCCAAAACAGGTCGCTTACCGGGGCTCCTCCAGGAACATGCCGTCGGCCAGGTGCACCGTGCGGTCGGCCCGGGCCGCCAGGGCCGGATCGTGGGTGACGATGACGAAGGCGGTGCCCTGCTCCCGGCTCACTTCCAGCATCAGGTCGAACACCTGCTCCGCCGTATGACGGTCCAGGTTGCCCGTCGGTTCATCGGCCAGCACGCAGGCAGGGCGGGTCACCAGGGCCCGGGCGATGGCCGCCCGCTGCCGCTCGCCGCCGGACAGTTCCGACGGCAGGTGGTGCAGGCGATGGCCCAGCCCGACTTTCTGCAGCATGGCCTCGGCCTGGCTTTCCGCCTCGGCCCGGGGCAGGCGGCGGATGAGCAGGGGCATGGCCACGTTCTCCAGGGCCGTGAATTCCGCCAGCAGGTGGTGGAACTGGTACACGAAGCCCAGGTAGCGGTTGCGCCACTCGCCCCGGGCCGCCTCGGACAGGCTGAAGGGATCGGCGCCCTTGAGGCGCACCGTGCCGGCGGTGGGCCGATCCAGCCCGCCCAGGAGGTGCAACAGGGTGCTCTTGCCCGAGCCGGAGGAACCCACCACCGCCAGGCGCTCGCCGGGCTCCAGGGAAAGGTCGATGCGGCTCAGCACCGGCACTTCCAGGTCGCCCTGGCGATAGATCTTGGACAGGCCCTGGCAGGCCAGCACGGCCGTATTCTCAATCCCGTTTTCCACTACTGCTGCCACACTTGCCATCGCTGCCTCATTCATAACGCAGGGCCTCCGCCGGATTGACGCGGGAAGCGCGCCAGCTCGGGTAGAGGGTTGCCGCCAGGGCCAGCACGAAGGCGATGGCGGTGATACCGGTGACGTCGCCCCACTGCAGTTCCGACGGCAGCTGGGAGATGTAATACACGTCCTTGGCCAGGAACTGGGTGCCCAGCACCCGCTCGATGAAGGGCACCACCACGTCGATGTTCAGGGCCAGGGCGACGCCGCCAACCACCCCCAGGCCCAGGCCGATGACGCCAATGAGGGCGCCCTGGACCACGAAGACCGCCATGATGCTGCGGGGGCTGGCCCCCAGGGTGCGCAGGATG
This sequence comes from Azospira sp. MPR-E4, assembly GCF_058809645.1. Taxonomy (NCBI): domain Bacteria; kingdom Pseudomonadati; phylum Pseudomonadota; class Betaproteobacteria; order Rhodocyclales; family Rhodocyclaceae; genus Azospira; species Azospira sp. MPR-E4. The sequence continues at coordinate 27,605 of NZ_JBXAST010000039.1, forward strand.
GCGATGTCCGCCTGCTTGTCGGTGACGGCCATGACCAGGGTGGAAACGATGTTGAATGCTGCCACGGCCACAATCAGGGAAAGAATGATGAACATCATGTTTTTCTCGATTTGCACGGCGCGGAAGAAGTTGGCATGGCTGCGGGTCCAGTCGGAGATGTAGGCATCCTCCTGGATCAGGGGCACCAGTTCCCGGGCCACCCGGGGGGCGCGGAACAGGTCGTCCAGCTTCAGGCGCACGCCGGAGACGCCGTCGCCCAGGCGGTACAGCAGCTGGGCATCGCTCATGTCGATGAGGGCCAGGCCCGAGTCGTATTCATACATGCCGGCCTCGAAAATGCCGACCACGGTGAAGGAGCGCAGCCGCGGCACCACCCCGGCCGGCGTCACCGTGCCCTGGGGCGCGATCAGGGTCACCTTGTCCTCCAGGGTGACGCCCATGGCATTGGCCAGGTCGCTGCCGAGGACAATGCCGAAACCGCCGGGCTGCAGGTTCTCCAGCTTGCCCACCTTCATGAAGCGGCCGAAATCCGCCACCTTGTCCTCCAGCTCGGGGATGATGCCCCGCACCAGGGTGCCGCGCACCGTCTCGTCCCGGGAGAGCATGGCCTGGGCCTGGACGAAGGGCGCCGCCGCCTTCACTTCCGGATGCTGCAGGGTCTGCCGCCCCACCTCCAGCCAGTTGTGCAGCTCGCCGTTGATGGCGGTGACCTGGATGTGGGAAGCCACCCCCAGGATGCGGGTACGCAGCTCCTTCTGGAAGCCGTTCATCACCGACAGCACCACGATCAGGGCCGCCACGCCGAGGGCGATGCCGGCCATGGAAATGAGGGAAATGAAGGAGATGAAATGGTTGCGGCGCTTGGCCCGGGTATAACGCAGGCCGACCAGGAGTTCGTAGGGCAGTTTCATGCCGAGGGGAGGCCCGCGGGAACGGGCTGAAAAGCAAAGGCGCTATGCTACACTTTTGCCCGCTTTTGGCCACTTGCGGCAATACGCAGCGGGCTGGCGCCGACGGCGCCGGACCCGGCTCAAAGGCTGGCCGCAGCTCCCGGAGCAGAACCAAATGTCGCCTCGGTCGGCCCCGCCGCATTCTCCTTGTTTTCCCCCATATTCTTCTTTCCCTCCCAGGCTTTGCCCATGCGCCTCACCCTCCTCGTTCCCGAACTGCTGTGGCCCGAACCGGAAGACGACCTGGCCTGGCAGGCCCTGGATTGCCCGGCCCTGGCCACCCTGCTGCAACGGAGCGGGTTGCAGCGCCGCCCGGCCCTGGCCGCCGAGGCCCAGGCGGCCCGCTGGCTGGGCCCGACGCCGCAACCCCTGGGCGCCCTGCGCCTGCTGGGAGAGGACGGCGCCGCCCTGGCGCCGGACGCAGGCGTCTGGCTCTGTGCCGACCCCATCCACCTGCGCCTGCACCAGGAGGAGATCATCGTCGCCGACAGCCGGGAACTGGACCTGGAAGCCGCCGAAGTCGAAACCCTGGCCGCCAGCCTCAACGCCCACTATGCCGGCGAGGCCAGCTTCCACCCGGTGACGGCCAGCCGCTGGTATGTGCGCCTGGAGACGCCCTGGGCGGCCGAACTGCCCGGGGACGCCCTGCCGCCCCTCTCCGCCGCCGCCGGCCGCCGCCTCAACCTGCCGACCCCGTCGGACCTGCCGTCGCGCCGCCTGCTGGCCCTGATGAACGAAATCCAGATGCTGCTGCACAGCCACCCGGTGAACGAAGCCCGGGGCGAGCGGGGCCTGCCCGCCGTGAACGGCCTCTGGCTGTGGGGCGCCGGCAGCCTGGCGCCGGCGGCAGCGGCCCCGCAGGCAGGCGCCATCTGGAGCAACCAGCCCCTGCCCCGGGGACTGGCCCGAGCCGCCGGTCTGCAGCACCACCCCCTGCCCGCCTCCGCCCACTCCCTGTTGCAGGCCGGGCCGGCTGAAGAACGCCATCTGGTGTGCCTCGACGACCTGCTGCAGGCTGCCCAGGACCAGGATGCCCAGGCCTGGCGCGACGCCCTGGCGGACCTGGAAAACCGCTGGTTCGCTCCCCTCAAGACGGCCCTGGCCAAGGGGCGCCTCAGCCAGCTGGAAGTGGTGGCCGGCACCAGCTACGGCGACCTGACCTGGCAGGCGAGCCCGCGCCAGATCAAGGGCGGCCTCTTTTCCTTCCTCGCCGGCAAGCCCGAAGCCCTGCAGCAGCTGGCCCGCCGCCTGGCCGCCGCCTAGGCCCCGACCGCCCCCAATT
>NZ_JBXAST010000040.1:0-29239 GCF_058809645.1 Azospira sp. MPR-E4
CCCCCAGGGCGGTTGCGGCGAGCACTGACCTTTCCCCATTTCAACGCTTAGCTAAACGGATTCCCATCATGGGCGACAAAACTCATTTCGGCTATCAACAGGTCGACGAGGCCGAAAAGGCCCAGAAGGTGGCCGACGTCTTCTCTTCCGTGGCCCAGCGCTACGACCTGATGAACGACCTCATGTCCGGCGGCCTGCACCGCCTGTGGAAGGCCTTCACCATCGCCCAGAGCGGCGTGCGCGAAGGCAGCCGGGTGCTGGACGTGGCCGGCGGCACCGGCGACCTCTCCCTGGCCTTTGCCAAGAAGGCCGGCAAGAGTGGCCAGGTGTGGCTCACCGACATCAACAACGCCATGCTGACCCGGGGCCGGGACCGCCTCTGCGACAAGGGCTTCGTCGTCCCCGTGGCCCAGTGCGATGCGGAGAAGCTGCCCTTCCCCGACGACTATTTCGACGTGGTCACCGTGGCCTTTGGCCTGCGCAACATGACCCACAAGGACAAGGCCCTGGCCGAGATGCGCCGGGTCCTGAAGCCGGGCGGCCGCCTGCTGGTGCTGGAGTTCTCCCAGGTGTGGAAGCCCCTGGCGCCCTTCTACGACTTCTACTCCTTCCAGGTCATCCCCCGCCTGGGCCAGCTGATCGTCAAGGACCCGGACAGCTATCGCTACCTGTCCGAATCCATCCGCGTGCATCCGGACCAGGAAACCCTCAAGGGCATCATGGAACAGGTGGGCCTGGAAAAGGTCGAATACTTCAACCTGACCATGGGCGTGGTCGCCCTGCACCGCGGTTACAAGTACTAAGCGTACCCATACCAACAACGAGGAGAGACATCAGTGAAGAAGCCCTTGATCGCCCTGTGCACCCTGGTTCTGGGCCTGGCCCTGGTCGCCCCCGATGCCGATGCCGCCCGCCTCGGCGGCGGCCGCAGCAGCGGCATGCAGCGCAGCGTCACGCCCCAGCACAACACCGCCCCCAGCGGCACCACCGCCCCCAAGCAGAACGCCGCTCCGGCCCAGCAGGCCCAGCCTGCCACCGCCGGTGCGCCGGCGCCCCAGGCTGCGCCCAAGCGCAGCTGGCTCGGTCCCATCGCCGGCCTGGCCGCCGGTATCGGCCTGGCCGCCCTGGCTTCCCACTTCGGCTTCGGCGAAGGCATGGCCAACTTCCTCATGATCGCCCTGCTTGCCATGGCTGCCGTGTTCGTTTTCCGCCTCATTTTCCGCCGCCCGGCTGCAGCAGCGCCGCGCTCCGAACCCCTGCAGTATGCCGGCGTCGGCGGTCCCTCCATGGCTCCCATGCCGGAAGTGACGCCCGTGGGTGGCGGCAACGCAGCCGTCCCGGCCGCTGAGGCTGCGCCGGCCGCCGCAGCCAACATTCCTGCCGATTTCGACAGCGAAGGTTTCCTGCGGGTGGCCAAGCTCAACTTCGTCCGCCTCCAGGCCGCCAACGACCAGGGCAACCTGGACGACATGCGGGAGTTCCTGGCCCCCGAGATGTTCGCCGAAGTGCAGCTGCAACTGAGCGAGCGGGGCGGCAAGGCCCAGCAGACCGATGTGGTACAGCTCAACGCCAGCCTGCTGGAGGTGGTCAGCGAGACCGGCCGCCACATCGCCAGTGTCCGTTTCAACGGCCTGCTGCGGGAAGAGAAGGACGCGGCACCGGCGCCCTTCGACGAAGTCTGGCACCTGGTCAAGCCCACCGACGGCAGCCGGGGCTGGATGGTCGCCGGCATTCAGCAACTGTCCTGAACCCCATGCTGGACCGTCCCTTCCTCGCCGGGCTCAATCACCTGCTGGGCCGGGAGCCGTGGGCGCGCCAGCGCCTGCGGCCCTTCGCCGGCCGCGGCGCCAGGATTTCCCTGCCGCCCTGGTTCAGCCTGGACCTGACCGTGGCCGAGGACGGCACCCTGCACGGCGGCCCCCTGGCTGCTCCCGACGTCCTCATCAGCCTGCCGGAACACGCCCCCCTTCGCTTCTTCGGCCACCCCCAGGAAGCCTTGGCAGCCGCCCGTCTGGAAGGCACGGCCGATTTCGCCGAAGCCCTGGGCTTCGTCTTCCGCAACCTGCGCTGGGATGCGGAAGAAGACCTGGCGCACCTGCTGGGCGACATTCCGGCCCGGCGCCTGGCGGGCCTGGGTGCCAGCCTCTTCAATTGGCAAAAGGAGGCCTGGAGCCGCCTGAACGCCAACTTTGCCGAATATTTCAGACACGAGCAGGGCGCCGGCGGCCCTATCCGGCGCCGCGAATGGCAGGGCCATCAGCAGGCCGTTTCCGCCGCCGCGACGGGAGCCGATGCCCTGGCCGCCCGCCTGGAGCGTCTGCAGGGCTGACTCAACCCGGGAGGGATTTCCCGAACACACAAAAGAAAAGGCAGCCCGGAGGCTGCCTTTTTTGTGCTGCGACGATCAGCTGCTTAGTGCTTGCGCTTCTTCAGCTGCTCGATGGTTGCCAGCTGGGCCACGGCTTCAGCCAGTTCGGCTTCGGCCTTGGCGTAGTCCATTTCGGCAGAGCGGTTCTGCAGGGCTTCTTCCGCTGCCTTCTTGGCTTCCAGCGCCTTCGCCTCGTCCAGGTCGCCACCGCGGATAGCGGTATCGGCCAGCACGGTCACGATGGTGGGCTGAACTTCCAGCATGCCGCCGGAGACGTAGATCATCTCGAACTCGGCATCCGGCACCTTGATACGCACGGTACCGGGCTTGATACGGGTCAACAGCGGGGTGTGCCGCGGGTAGATGCCGAGTTCGCCGGCTTCGCCCGGGAGCACCACGTATTCAGCTTCGCCGGAGAAGATGGACTCTTCGGCGCTGACCACGTCTACATGTACTCTCAATGCCATGATAGGGGTTCCCCTCAGGATGGCCGCACCCCGGACGGGATGCGGCTTACCGGTTGATTACTGGAGGGTCTTCGCCTTTTCGAAGGCCTCTTCGATGGAGCCGACCATGTAGAAGGCCTGTTCCGGCAGGTTGTCGCATTCGCCGGCCACGATCATCTTGAAGCCCTTGATCGTTTCCTTCAGCGGCACGTACTTGCCGGGAGAGCCGGTGAACACTTCGGCCACGTGGAAGGGCTGGGACAGGAAGCGCTGGATCTTACGAGCGCGGGCCACGGCCAGCTTGTCTTCGGGAGCCAGTTCGTCCATACCCAGAATGGCGATGATGTCGCGCAGTTCCTTGTAGCGCTGCAGGGTCATCTGCACGCCGCGGGCCACGTTGTAGTGCTCTTCGCCCACGATCTGGGGATCCAGCTGGCGGGAGGTGGAGTCCAGGGGATCCACGGCGGGGTAGATACCCAGCGCAGCGATGTCCCGGGACAGCACGACGGTGGAGTCCAGGTGGAGGAAGGTGGTGGCGGGGGACGGGTCGGTCAAGTCATCGGCAGGCACATACACGGCCTGGATGGAGGTGATGGAACCCACCTTGGTGGAGGTGATCCGTTCCTGCAGGCGGCCCATTTCGTCGGCCAGGGTGGGCTGGTAGCCCACGGCGGACGGCATACGGCCCAGCAGAGCGGACACTTCGGTACCGGCCAGGGTGTAGCGGTAGATGTTGTCCACGAAGAACAGGATGTCACGGCCTTCGTCACGGAAACGCTCGGCCATGGTCAGGCCGGTCAGCGCCACGCGCAGACGGTTGCCGGGGGGCTCGTTCATCTGACCGAACACCATGGCCACCTTGTCCAGCACGTTGGAGTCCTTCATCTCGTGGTAGAAGTCGTTACCTTCACGGGTACGCTCACCCACGCCAGCAAACACGGACAGACCGGAGTGCTGTTTGGCGATGTTGTTGATCAGCTCCATCATGTTCACGGTCTTGCCCACGCCGGCGCCACCGAACAGACCCACCTTGCCGCCCTTGGCGAAGGGGCAGATCAGGTCGATCACCTTGATGCCGGTCTCGAGCAGTTCCACGGAGGGGGACAGCTCGTCGAAAGCGGGAGCCTTCTGGTGAATGGCGCGCGTTTCGTCGGAAGCGATGGGGCCGGCTTCGTCGATGGGGCGGCCCAGCACGTCCATGATGCGACCCAGGGTACCGTGGCCCACGGGCACGGAAATGGGCTTGCCGGTGTTGTTGACTTTCATACCGCGGCGCAGGCCGTCGGAAGAACCCAGGGCGATGGTACGGACAATGCCGTCACCCAGCTGTTGCTGAACTTCGAAGGTCAGACCCTTTTCGATGTTGGCGTGCTCTTCGGCCACATCGAGCATCAGGGCGTCATAGACCTTGGGCATGGCTTCGCGGGGGAACTGGATGTCCACCACAGCGCCGATGCACTGAACGATCATACCTTGACTCATTTTGAATCCCTCAAACTATAGAAACCAGTTAGACCGCCGCTGCGCCGCTGACGATTTCGGACAATTCCTTGGTAATCGCTGCCTGACGGGTCTTGTTGTAGACCAGTTTCAGTTCGCCGATCACATTCTTGGCGTTGTCGGAAGCCGACTTCATGGCCACCATCCGGGCGCTCTGCTCGGAAGCCATGCTCTCAGCCACTGACTGATAGATCAGCGCTTCGACATAGCGGACCAGCAGGTCGTCGATCACGGACTTGGCGTCGGGCTCGTAGACGTAGTCCCAACGGGCGGACTCGGAGCCCACGACCTCACCGGACAGGGGCAGCAGCTGCTCGATAACCGGCTCCTGCTTCATGGTGTTCACGAAGCGGGTGTAGGCGATGAACAACTGGTCGATCTCACCGTTGATGTAGGCATCGAGCTGAACCTTGACGGGCCCGATCAGGCGTTCCAGGTGGGGCGTATCGCCCAGGCCGGTGACCTGGGAAACGACGCTGGCGCCGGAACGCTGCAGGAAGCCCAGACCCTTGTTGCCGATGGCGGTCGCCTGGATGGCGATGCCCTGGCTTTCCAGGTCCTTCATCTGGTTCAGGACGTTGCGCAGCACGTTGGAGTTCAACGCGCCGCACAGGCCCTTGTCGGAGGTCACGACGATGATGCCGGCCTTCTTGATCGGATCACGCTTCACCAGGAACGGATGCTTGTACTCGGTCAGCGCATGAGAGAGGTGGGCGGCCACGCGGCGGATCTTCTCGCCATAAGGACGCGCCTGACGCATACGTTCCTGCGCCTTGCGCATCTTCGACGCGGCCACCATCTCCATGGCCTTGGTGATCTTGCGCGTGTTTTCCACGCTCTTGATCTTGTTGCGGATTTCCTTGCCGCTAGCCATTACGCTCTCCTGGACGGATTAAACCCAAGCGGCCTTGAATTCCTTGATCGCTTCGACGAGTTGCTTTTCGCCGTCAGCATCCAGGTCCTTGGACGTTTCCATCTTGGTCACCAGATCGGCGTACTTTTGACGAACGTAGCCGTGCAGGCCCTTCTCGAATTCGAGAACGCGCTTCACGTCGATGTCATCAGCGTAGCCCTTGGTGATGGCGTACAGAGTCACGGCCTGGTCGGCAATGCTCAGCGGGGTGTATTGGCCCTGCTTCAGCACTTCCACGGTACGGCGGCCACGCTCCAGCTGCTTGCGGGTAGCTTCGTCCAGATCGGAAGCAAACTGGGCGAAAGCGGCCAGTTCGCGATACTGGGCCAGGTCGGTACGGATACCGCCGGACAGCTTCTTGATCAGCTTGGTCTGGGCAGCACCACCGACGCGGGACACGGAGATACCGGCGTTGATAGCGGGACGGACACCGGCGTTGAACAGGTCGGTTTCCAGGAAGATCTGACCGTCGGTAATGGAGATCACGTTGGTCGGCACGAAGGCGGACACGTCACCAGCCTGGGTTTCGATCACGGGGAGAGCGGTCAGAGAACCGGTCTTGCCCTTGACTTCGCCGTTGGTCAGCTTTTCCACCCATTCTTCGGAAACGCGGGCTGCGCGTTCCAGCAGACGGGAGTGCAGGTAGAACACGTCACCAGGGTAAGCTTCACGGCCGGGAGGACGACGCAGCAGCAGGGAGATCTGGCGATAGGCCCAGGCTTGCTTGGTCAGATCGTCATAAATGATCAGGGCGTCTTCACCGCGGTCGCGGAAGTATTCGCCCATGGTGCAGCCGGCGTAGGGAGCGATGAACTGCAGCGCAGCGGAGTCAGAAGCGGAAGCGGCCACCACGATGGTGTATTCCATGGCGCCGTGTTCTTCCAGCTTGCGTACCACGTTGGCGATGGTGGAAGCCTTCTGGCCCACCGCCACGTAGATACACTTCATGTTCTGACCCTTCTGGGCGATGATCGCATCAACGGCCACAGCGGTCTTACCGGTCTGACGGTCACCGATGATCAGTTCGCGCTGGCCGCGGCCGACGGGAACCATGGAATCGATAGCCTTGATACCGGACTGCACGGGCTGGGACACGGACTTCCGCCAGATCACGCCGGGCGCGACCTTCTCGATCTTGTCGGTCAGCTTGTTGCCCAGGGGGCCCTTGCCGTCGATAGGCTGGCCCAGGGCGTTAACCACGCGGCCGATCAGTTCGGGACCAACGGGCACTTCCAGAATGCGACCGGTGCACTTGACGGTGTCACCTTCGGAAATGTGCTCGTATTCACCCAGCACCACGGCGCCCACGGAGTCACGCTCCAGGTTCAGGGCCATACCGAAGGTGTTGCCGGGGAATTCCAGCATTTCGCCTTGCATTACATCCTGCAGGCCGTGAACGCGGCAGATGCCGTCGGTCACCGAGACAACGGTACCCTGCGTGCGGGTCTCGGCGCCCACCTGCAGGTTTTGAATCTTGCTCTTGATCAGTTCGCTGATCTCGGACGGATTCAACTGCATGAATTTCTCCTAGTTCTTGAGCGCCGTAGCCATCGCTTCGAGCTTGCCGCGTACGGAAGCGTCGAGGACCTGGTCACCCACCGCCACTTTGATACCACCGATCAGCGCTGCATCCACCACCACGCGGGGCTGGAGCTTGGAGCTGAAATGGGTTTCAAGTTGGCCCAACAGATTTTTCACTTGCGCGTCATCGAGGGGGAAGGCGCTGTAAACAACGGCTTCCTTGATGCCCTCTTCGGCACTCTTGAGCTGCTCGTAGATTTCCTGGACTTGCGGCAGCAGGGAGAGGCGCTCGTTTGCCGCGAGAACCCGGATAAAACCGGTCACGTCGGCATTCTTGGCAGCCTCGCCGCTGAGCGAGACGAAAAGCTGGGTCAGCTGATCGGCTGAAAGCTTCGGGTTGCCAATGCACTGGACCATTTCGGGGTCCTGTGCAATGACAGCCAGCAGCTTCAGGGTGTCCGACCACTGAGCCAGGGCCTTTCCGTCGCGCGCCAGGCGGAAAACTGCTTCCGCGTAGGGACGAGCGATGGTGACGGATTCAGCCATAAGCGTTACAGATCCTGTTTGATCGTGCTCAGGATGTCAGCGTGGGCCTTGGCGTCGATTTCGCGGCGCAGGATCTTCTCTGCACCGACAACGGCCAGCTCAGCCACGCGCTCACGCAAACCTTCCTTGGCACGCACCACTTCCTGTTCGATCTCGGCCTTGGCAGCGGCGACGATACGGTCAGCTTCAACCTTCGCCTGGGACTTGGCTTCGTCGATGATCTGGGCGGCGCGCTTGTCAGCGCCGGCGATCAGTTCGGAGGCCTTTTCCTTGCCTTCGCGCAGGGCTTCCGCCGAGCGCTTGGTCGCGAGCTCGAGGTCGTGCTTGCCACGATCGGCGGCAGCAAGACCGTCAGAGATTTTTTTCGCTCGCTCGTCGAGCGCCTTCACGATGGGCGGCCACACGAATTTCATCGTGAACCACGCCAAAATGAAGAACACAACGAGCTGGGCGACCAGAGTTGCGTTCAGATTCACGGCTCTAACCCTTTAAAAAAAGTTGTTCGAGGCGCGAATTACTTGAGAACGAACGGGTTGGCGAAGGCGAACATCATGGCGATACCAACGCCAATCAGGAAGGCGGCGTCGATCAGACCGGCCAGCAGGAACATCTTGGTTTGCAGTTCGTTCATCAGTTCGGGCTGGCGAGCGGAGGCTTCCAGGTACTTGGAGCCCATGATGCCGATACCGATACAGGCGCCAATAGCACCCAGACCGATGATCAGACCGGCGGCCAGTGCGACGAAACCGAGGATGTGTTCCATGTTTGCTCCTTGCAAAAGTAGAGGTAGTAAGTTGAAAAGGTAAAACGGGAAACCGTTACGAGATTAGTGGCTCTCGTGGGCCTGACCGATGTACACCAGGGTCAGCATCATGAAGATGAAGGCCTGCAGGGCAACGATCAGGATATGGAAGATGGCCCACACGGAACCGGCGATGACGCCGCCGATCCAGAGGAACGCACCGGTGGCGGTACCGGCCCAGGCAGCACCCATCAGGGCGATCAGCATGAACACCAGTTCGCCGGCGTACATGTTGCCGAACAGCCGCATGCCGTGGGACACGGTCTTGGCCAGGAACTCGATCATCTGCATGGCGAAGTTGATCGGGTAGAGCAGGGGATGGCTGCCGAAGGGAGCGGTGAAGAGCTCGTGCACCCAACCACCCAGACCCTTGATCTTGATGTTGTACCAGATGCAGACCAGCAGCACGCCGATGGACATGCCCAGGGTGCCGTTCAGGTCGGCGGTGGGAACCACGCGCAGGAAGGCGTGGTGGTCGCCAGAAGCGGCTTGCCAGAGGCTGGGCAGCAGATCGACGGGCAGGAAGTCCATGGAGTTCATCAGGAAGATCCAGATGAACACGGTCAGAGCCAGGGGAGCCACGAATTTGCGGGACTCTTCGCTATGCACGATGCCCTTGGCCTGGTTGTTCACCATTTCCAGGACGATTTCCACGGCGGCCTGCATGCGACCGGGAACGCCGGAGGTAACGCTCTTGGCGACACGCCACATGACGAACAGACCGAGGATCCCCATAAGAATGGAGAAAACCACGGTGTCGACGTTGATGACGGAGAAGTCAATAACGGCGGACTGGGCGTGACCGGTGGAATTGAAGTGGGTCAGGTGGTGGACGATGTACTCGCCAGCGGTGGGGGCGTTGGCGGCGTGTTCCGCGACTGCCTCGTGAGCGTTTTCCATTTCAGGATTTCTTCCAAAAAGCCAAAAAACTCGCCTGCAGCGTCACTACCAGGCCGAGCAGCATGGAGGGCCAATGCATCTCGGGATAAACCTTGGCAGCAACAGCCAGAATTCCGATAGTGGCGGCAACCTTGACGAATTCGCCGAGGAAGAAGCCCGCTACGCCGGGACCACCCGGGCGCCGCGCCGCTACAGCCAGGCGCAGGGCGAACAGGGCGTTGGGGAGCAGGCAAGCGCCACCACCCACCGCCGCAGAGGCCGCACCGTGCCCTCCGACGAACATGCCAAGCAGGCCAGCCGTGATTACTACCGCCCAGATTTGGAAAATTATTGCCCGGAACATGATTGATTTTCCGCGGTTTTTCCAAACTGGAGGGAGCGGTTCAAAACCCGAACCAACGTCGCCAGCCGCCGCACACAAAGATAAATAATATAAGAGTTATCCCTTATTTAGTCAATGGAAACGCCGGAACAAAATAAGGGGTTTGCCAGTCTCAGGGCGCCATTCGCGCCTTTGGGATGACATGGCCATGGCAGGACAAATGGTTTCAGGCCTTGTCAGCCCTGACTCCTACGGGTTTACCGCAGTCCTCGTCCGCCACAGTCGCCGTTTGCAGCCGGACTCAGCGGAAACGGGCCAGCAGTTCGTCGAGCTGGTCCAGGCTGGAGAATTCGATGGCCATCTTGCCGGCGCCCTTCCTGTTGGCCGCCACCGTCACCTTGGCTCCCAGCAGGTCCGACAGTTCTTCCTCCAGCCGCAGCAGATCCCGGTCCTTGGTCTTCTCGACCTTTTTCGGCGGGTTCAGCAGGGCCTGCACCAGGCGCTCCGTTTCCCGCACGGAAAGGCCCTTGTGGGCCACCCGGTTGCCCACCTGTATCTGCTCCGCCCCTTCCAGGGAGAGCAGGGCCCGGGCGTGGCCCATGTCCAGCTTGCCTTCCAGCAGCAGTTCCTGGACCGGCGCCGCCAGCTGCAGCAGACGCAGCAGGTTGGAAGCGGCGGGGCGGGAGCGGCCAACCGCATCGGCGGCCTGCTGGTGGGTCATCTCGAACTCGTCCACCAGGCGCTGCAGGCCCATGGCTTCTTCCAGGGGATTGAGGTTTTCCCGCTGGATGTTCTCGATGAGGGACATGGCGGCCGCGGCTTCATCGGGGATTTCCCGCACCAGGGTCGGCACTTCGGTCATGCCCGCCATGCGGCAGGCACGCCAGCGGCGTTCGCCGGCGATGATTTCGTAGCCGCCGTTGATCGGCCGCACCAGGATGGGCTGCATGATGCCCTGGGCCTGGATGGAGGCCGCCAGCTCCTTGAGGGAACCTTCGTCCATGCGGGTCCGCGGCTGGTACTTGCCCGGCTTCAGGGCATCGATGGGCAGCGTCCGCTGCTGGTCCTTCTTGGCGTCGGCGGCGTCGCCGGCCAGCAGGGCGTCCAGGCCCCGGCCCAGTCCCTTCATCTTCATGCCGCCACCTCTTGCTGCCGCGGAGCGCCACCGATGCGCTCCAGCATCTCCTCGGCCAGTGCCAGGTAGGACAGGGCTCCCTTGGAGGTCTTGTCGAAGGCGATCACCGGCTTGCCGTAGGACGGGGCCTCGGCCAGACGCACGTTGCGCGGGATGACGGTGCGGTACACCTTGCCGGAGAAGTGGCTCTCCAGTTCGGCGGAAACCTGTTGATTGAGGGTGGACTGGGAGTTGTACATGGTGCGCAGCAGGCCTTCGATTTCCAGGGCGGGATTGAGATTGGCCCGCACCTTGCGCAGGGTGGTGACCAGATCGGTGAGGCCTTCCAGGGCGTAGTACTCGCACTGCATGGGGATCATCACCGCCTGGGCCGCCGCCAGGGCATTCACCGTCAGCAGGTTGAGGGCGGGCGGGCAGTCGATCAGGACGAAGTCGTAGGCCTGGCCGTCCAGGGCCTCCTTGAGGCGGCGCTCCCGCTGGCCCACGTCGATCAGTTCCACTTCGGCCCCGGCCAGTTCCCGGTTGGCGGGAATGACGTCGAAGCCGAATTCGGTCTTGATGGTGGCCTGCTCCAGGGTCGCCGCCCCCAGCAGGATCTGATAGACCGAAGGCAGAGCTTCCTTCTTGAAAATGCCGCAGCCGGTGGTGGCATTGCCCTGGGGGTCCAGGTCGATGAGCAGGACGCGCTGTCCCAGGGTCGCCAGGCAGGCGGCCAGGTTGACGCTGGTGGTGGTCTTGCCGACCCCCCCCTTCTGGTTGGTAATGGCCAGGATCTTCACGCCTTCATTCCTCTCTCAGAACCACCAGATGGCGCGCCCCTTCGACTCCGGGCACGGCCAGCGGGTGTACCGCCTCGACGACAATCCCCGCCGGCAGGCGGGAGAGCTCTTCCTGGGGATAGATCCCCTTCATCGCCAGCCAGCGCCCACCGGGCGCCAGCAGGTGACGGGTGAGACTGACGAAATCGGCCACCTCGGCAAAGGCCCGGGAGGTGATGGCCGCAAACTTCTGTTCCGGTTGCCAGGCCTCCACCCGCAGGCACTGGGCGGAGAGCCCCGGCAGGGGCAGTTCCATGGCGGCCTGCTTCAAGAAGGCCACCTTCTTGGAATTGCTGTCCAGCAGGGTCACCGCCAGGCTTGGCCGGGCGATGGCCAGGGGAATGCCGGGCTGGCCGCCGCCGCTGCCCACGTCCAGCACATTGGCGGGCGCCAGGGCGTCCACAAAGGGCAGGATGGCAAGGGAATCCAGCAGGTGGTGACTCACCGCCTTGTCCTGATCGCGCAGGGCGGTCAGGGCATAGACCTTGTTCCACTTGGCGAGCAGGGCCAGGTAGGCGAGCAGTTTACCCTGTGCGGCGCCGTCCAGGGGTATTCCGAGGGCATCCAGGCCCTGGGCCAGTTGCTGGGCCTGACTGGAGCCGCTCATCGGGCACTCCGCTTCAAGTGGATCAGCAGCAGGGAGATGGCCGCCGGGGTGATGCCCTGCAGCCGGGAGGCCTGGCCGATGGTCTCGGGCCGCTGCCGCGACAGGCGCTGGCGCACCTCGTTGGAGAGGCCGTGCACCTGGGCATAGTCCAGGTCAGCGGGGATCGCCAGGTTTTCGTAATCGGCGGCCTTGGCCACCTCTTCCCGCTGGCGGTCGATGTAGCCCTGGTACTTGGCCTGGATTTCCAGCTGCTCAACCGCCTGGGCATCGGCCAGGGCTTCACCGGCCCCGGGCAGGGTCAGCAGGTCGGCATAGCTCACGTCGGGCCGGCGCAGCAGCTCGAAGAGGTTGTATTCGTGGTCGATGGCCTTGCCCAGGACCCGCACCGCATCGGCTTCCGGCAGGGTCTGGGGGCGCACCCAGGTGGCCTTGAGGCGCTCGGCTTCGGCGGCGATGGCGTCCCGCTTGCGGCAGAAGGCGTCCCAGCGGGCGTCGTCCACCAGGCCCAGTTCCCGGCCCTTCTCGGTGAGGCGCAGGTCGGCATTGTCTTCCCGCAGCTGCAGGCGGTACTCGGCCCGGCTGGTGAACATGCGGTAGGGCTCGGAGACGCCCCGGGTGATCAGGTCGTCCACCAGGACGCCCAGGTAGGCCTCGTCCCGGCGCGGGCACCAGGCTTCCTTCTCCTGCACCTGCAGGGCGGCGTTGACGCCCGCCAGCAGCCCCTGGGCCGCCGCTTCCTCGTAGCCGGTGGTGCCGTTGATCTGGCCGGCGAAGAAGAGGCCGTTGATGGCCTTGCTCTCCAGGGAGGACTTCAGCCCCCGGGGATCGTAGTAGTCGTACTCGATGGCGTAGCCGGGGCGCAGGATGTGGCAGTTCTCCATGCCGCGGATGGAACGCACGATCTGCAGCTGCACGTCGAAGGGCAGGCTGGTGGAAATGCCGTTGGGGTAGATCTCGTGGGTGTCCAGGCCCTCCGGCTCGAGGAAGACGTGGTGGCTGTCCTTGTCGGCGAAGCGGTGGATCTTGTCCTCGATGGAAGGACAGTAGCGGGGCCCGACGCCCTCGATCACCCCGGTGTACATGGGGGAGCGGTCCAGGTTGGCGCGGATGATGTCGTGGGTGCGGCTGTTGGTGTCGGTGATCCAGCAGGGCAGCTGCTTCGGGTGCTGGGCCGCACTGCCGAGGAAGGAGAACACCGGCAGGGGATCGTCCGAGTATTGGGGCTCCATCACCGAGAAGTCGATGCTCTTGCCGTCCAGGCGCGGCGGCGTGCCGGTCTTCAGGCGCCCCTGGGGCAGGGCCAGTTCCTTCAGGCGGGCTGCCAGGGAGACGCTGGGAGGGTCGCCCATGCGGCCCCCGGTGTAGTTCTGCAGGCCCACGTGGATCAGGCCGTTCAAGAAGGTGCCGGCGGTCAGAACCACCGCCCGGGCTTCGAAGCGCACCCCCAGCTGGGTCACGGCCCCCACCACCCGGTCGCCTTCGACGATCAGGTCGTCGCAGGCCTGGGCGAAGAGGGTCAGGTTGGGCTGGTTCTCCAGGCGGGTGCGGATGGCCTGCTTGTACAGCACCCGGTCGGCCTGGGCGCGGGTGGCGCGCACCGCCGGGCCCTTGGAGGCATTGAGGATGCGGAACTGGATGCCGCCCTCGTCGGTGGCCGCCGCCATGGCGCCGCCCAGGGCATCCACCTCCTTCACCAGATGGCCCTTGCCGATGCCGCCGATGGAGGGATTGCAGCTCATGGCCCCCAGGGTTTCCAGGTTGTGGGTCAGGAGCAGGGTGCGCGCTCCGGCCCGGGCCGCCGCCAGGGCAGCCTCGGTGCCGGCGTGACCGCCGCCGACGACAATGACATCGAACCGGGTGGGAAACAGCATGGGGACTCGTTTACGCAAAAGGCCCGCAGGCAAATCCCACGGGCACTCGGGTAGGGCAAAGGGGCTCGAATGATACGCCAGTTCCATGAAACTTAACAGTTTTCACCCGGACCGGCGGAGCCCGCCGGCACGTTTCCGGCATTGCTTCGGCAGCCTGCCGGCACGGCTCCCGGAGCGCCACCGGCAGACGGGCCCGGGGCCTTGTCAGGAATTCCCTTGCCGCGGAGTCGGGAATTGACGTAACTTCCGCCAAAATCAATGCCAAGCGCAACCATGGACGCCAACGAACTCGCCGCCCAACAACTCTACAAACTCCAGGGCGAACTGAAGAACAAGAAGGTGCTGGTGGTGGACCGCCACCCGGACGCCCGCAACGCCATGCGCATGATGCTGTCCACCATCGGCATCACCAGCGTCCAGGGGGTTGGCTCGGCCACCGAGGTGCTGCGCCTGGTGAAAAGCAGCAGCTACGACATCATCCTCTCCGACTACCAGCTGGAGGACGGCCGCGACGGCCAGCAGCTGCTGGAAGAGCTGCGCTACAAGCGCCTCATTTCCCTGTCCACCCTGTTCATGGTGGTGACCGGGGAGCGGGCCTACAAGAACGTGGTGTCGGTGGCCGAGCTGGCGCCGGACGACTACCTGATCAAGCCCTTCACCGGCGAGCAGCTTCAGCAGCGCCTGGCCCGGGCCCTGTACAAGAAGTTCGTCTTCCACCAGGCCTACCGCAACGTCGAGCGCAGCCGCTACGAGGACGCCGTCACCGCCTGCGACGACATCATCCAGCAATACCCCCAGTACCAGCACGACGCCCGCCACCTGCAGGCCGACCTGCTCAACAGCCTGGGCCGTTTTGTCGAGGCGGAGGCCGCCTACCGCCAGATGCTGGAACAGAAGGACCTGGCCTGGGCCCGCATGGGCGTGGCCGTGGCGGTGCACGGCCAGGGGCGGGTGGACGAGGCCGTGACCCAGCTCGAAGCCCTGGTGCAGGATTTCCCCGAATACCTGGCCGCCTTCGACTTCCTGGCCAGGCTGCGGGAGGAAAAGGGCGACTCCACCGGCGCCCAGCAGGCCCTGCAGGCCGCCGCCGCCATTTCCCCCAACAACACCATGCGCCAGCGGGCGGTGGGCGACATGGCGGTGCGCAACAACGACCTGGAAGCCGCCGAGCGGGCCTACAACACGGTGCTCAGCCGGGCCCGGGGCTCTTCCCTGCGCAGCATCGACGACTACGCCAACCTGTCCCGGGTCATGCTGGAGAAGGGCAATGTGGCCGGCGCCAAGCTGGTGGCCCAGGACCTGCGCCGGGACTGGCGCGGCGACAAGCAGGGGGAGCTGGCCTCCCTAGTCATCGACAGCCTGGTGCAGACCAAGGAAGGGGCACCGGACAAGGCGGCCCGCAGCATTGCCGCCGCCATGGAACTGCACAAGGTCCTGGTGGCCGAGGGCAAGATGGAGGAGAAGCGCCCCCTATCGCAGAAGGTGGCGGTGGACCTGGCCCACGCCTGCATGGCCAACGGCAAGGAGGCGGACGCCCAGAGCCTGCTGCGCCAGGTGGCGGCGGAGAACAACGAGGACCGGGGCGTGCTGGCCCACATCCAGGGTGTCTTCGAGAAGACCGGCAACGCCGAGGCGGGCAAGGCCCTGCTCGAGGACGTCTCCCGGGAGATCATCCAGATCAACAACCAGGGCGTGCTGGCCGCCCGCAGCGGTGATTTCGACGGCTCGGTGCAGCTGCTGATCGAGGCGGCGGAGCGGGTGCCCAACCTGCAGTTCCTGGTCAATGCGGCCAAGTCCATCTACACCCTGATGGATCAGAAGGGCTGGCAGCCGGAACTGGCGGAGCGGGCCCACCGCTATCTGGAAAAGGCCCGCAGCCGCTCCCCAGACGACCCCCGCGTCATATCCGGGCGCGACATGTACCAGCGGGTGGCCCGCAAATACGGGGTTCAGGTCGATACGGACAGCTGATCCGGCGTCGCCGACCCGGCCCGGGGCCGTACGGGGCGGCTTGGGGAAAACCCGCTCAGGCCCCTGATCCCAGGGGCTTTTTGGTATCATTTGCGGCTTTTCTCAACCCCGGAAGGACCGCAGATGCCTCGTCAATCCCTGATCGCAGCCCTGATCTCCCTGACCACCGGTTTGGCCGCCGTTCCTGCCTGGGCCGACATCAATGTGGGCGTCTCCCTGGCCGCCACCGGCCCCGCCGCCTCCCTCGGCATTCCGGAAAAGAACTCCATCGCCCTGCTGCCCACCACCGTGGCCGGCCAGAAGGTGAACTACATCGTCCTCGACGACGCCACCGACTCCACCACCGCGGTGAAGAACATCAAGAAGCTGATCAGCGAAAACAAGGTGGACCTGGTCATCGGCTCCTCCACCACGCCCAGCTCCCTGGCCATGATGGACGTGGCCGTGGAAAACGAGACCCCCATGATCTCCATGGCCGGCTCCGCCATCGTCGTCGAGCCCATGGACGCCAAGCGCCACTGGGTCTTCAAGTCCGCCCAGAACGACGCCCACATGGCCACCGCCATCGTCGAGCACATGACCAACAACAATGTGCATAGCGTCGCCTTCATCGGCTTCGCCGACGCCTACGGCCAGGGCTGGTTCAAGGAATTCGCCAAGATCGCCGAGGCCCGCAAGATCAAGATCGTGGCCAACGAAAGCTACCAGCGCAACGACACCTCGGTCACCGGCCAGACCCTGAAGATTCTCGCCGCCAAGCCCGATGCCGTGCTGGTGGGCGCCGCCGGCACCCCGGCCGTGCTGCCGCAGAAGACCCTGAAGGAGAAGGGCTACAAGGGCGCCATCTACCAGACCCACGGCGTCGCCAATGCGGACTTCCTGCGGGTCGGCGGCAAGGACGTGGAAGGCGCCCTGCTGCCCGTGGGCCCCATGATGGTGGCCGAGCAGCTGCCCAACGACAACCCGGTGAAGAAGTCCGCCCTGGAATACGTGAAGAAGTACGAGGGCGTGCACGGCAAGGGCAGCATCAGCTCCTTCGGCGGCCATGCCTGGGATGCGGGCGTGCTGCTGAGCAACGCCATTCCCGCCGCCCTGAAGAAGGCCCAGCCCGGCACCAAGGAATTCCGCAAGGCCCTGCGCGACGCCATCGAAGGCAGCAAGAACCTGCCCGCCGCCCACGGCATCTTCAACATGACGCCCCAGGATCACCAGGGCTTCGACCAGCGCGCCCGGGTCATGGTGAAGGTCGAGAACGGCACCTGGAAGCTGATCAAGTAAACCGCTGAACGCCTAACCGTATTACCCAGCCAAACGCCGGCCCCGGGCTTCCCCCGGGGCCGCGGCGTTGAAAGCACTCATGGATCTGCAAATTCTTCTGCTCCTAGGCCAGGACGGCCTCACCAACGGCGCCATCTACGCCCTGCTGGCCCTGGCCCTGGTACTGGTGTTCGCCGTCACCCGGGTGATCTTTCTGCCCCAGGGCGAATTCGTCGCCTACGGCGCCCTCACCCTGGCCGCCATCCAGGCCGGCAAGCTGCCGGGCACGGTATGGCTGGCCGTCATCCTCGGCGTCGCCGTGCTCCTGATCGACGGCGGCCTGGCCCTCAAGAGCGGCAACCTGAAGCGCCTGCCGGGCATCGTCCTCGGCAACCTGGGCCTGCCCCTGGTGCTGCTGGGCCTGATCTCCGGCCTGGAGGCGGAGGCCCTGGCGGCCCTCGCCCTGCCCCTGCAGATCCTGCTCACCCTGGGCATCGTCGTGCCCCTGGGCCCCCTGCTCTACCGCCTGGTGTTCCAGCCCATCGCCGAAGCCTCCTCCCTGGTACTGCTGATCGTCGCCGTGGCCCTGCACATGACCCTGATCGGCCTAGGCCTGGTCTTCTTCGGCGCCGAAGGCTTCCGCACCCAGCCCTTCTCCGACGGTGCCCTGGAAATCGGCCCCCTGCTGCTGCAGCACCAGACCCTGTGGATCCTGTTCGCCTCCGCCGCCCTCATCGCCGTGCTCTACGTGCTGTTCGAGCGCACGGTGTACGGCAAGGCCCTGCGCGCCACCGCCCTCAACCGCACCGGCGCCCGCCTGATGGGCATCTCCACCACCATGGCCGGCAAGCTGTCCCTGGGCCTGGCCGCCTTCATCGGCGCCCTCTCCGGCGTGCTGGTGTCGCCCATGACCACCCTCTACTACGACTCGGGCTTCCTCATCGGCCTGAAGGGCTTCGTTGGCGCCATCATCGGCGGCCTCGCCTCCTACCCCGTGGCCGCCCTCGGCGCCGTGCTGGTGGGCCTGCTGGAGTCCTACTCCTCCTTCTACGCCAGCGCCTTCAAGGAAGTGATCGTGTTCACCCTCATCATCCCGGTGCTGGTGTGGCGCTCCCTCACCTCCCACCATGTCGAGGAGGAGGAGGAATAATGTCCGCCAAGCTCTCCCCGGCCCGGGCCATCCTGGCCGCCTTCCTGCTCTTCCTCGCCACCGGCCCCCTGTGGCTGCCGGAGTTCCACGTCACCCTGCTCAACTACATCGGCCTCTACGGCCTGGTGGCCCTGGGCCTGGTGCTGCTCACCGGCGTCGGCGGCCTCACCTCCTTCGGCCAGGCCGCCTTCGTCGGCCTCGGCGCCTACACCACGGCCTACCTGACCACGGCCTACGGCGTCTCTCCCTGGCTGACCCTGCTGGCCGGCCTGGGCCTGACCCTGGCCTTCGCCCTCTGCCTGGGTTTCATCACCCTGCGCCTGTCGGGCCACTTCCTGCCCCTGGGCACCATCGCCTGGGGCATCAGCCTCTACTTCCTCTTCGGCAACCTGGAATGGCTGGGGGGCCACACCGGCGTGACCGGCATCCCGGCGGTGTCCCTGTTCGGCCTGGAACTGAAGGACAGCCGCAGCTTCTTCTACCTGATCTGGGTGGTGCTGCTGGGGGCCATGCTGGCCACCCGCAACCTGCTGGATTCCCGGGAAGGCCGGGCCATCCGCGCCCTCAAGGGCGGCACCGTCATGGCCGAGGCCATGGGCGTGAACACGGCCCGCTCCAAGATCGTCATCTTCACCGTGGCGGCGCTCTATGCCTGCGTCTCCGGCTGGCTCTACGCCCACCTGCAGCGCTTCGTGAATCCCACCCCGTTCTCCATCAATCAGGGGGTGGAATTCCTCTTCATGGCGGTGATCGGCGGTGTCGCCCACGTCTGGGGCGCCGTGGTCGGCGCCGGCCTCATCACCGTGCTCAAGCAGTGGCTGCAGGACCTGCTGCCGGAACTGCTGGGCCAGAGCGGCAACTTCGAGGTGATCGTCTTCGGCCTGATGATGATCTTCGTCCTGCACCGGGCCCGCAACGGCCTGTGGCCGGCCATCGCCCGCCTGGTGCCGGCGCCGAAGCAGGAGCGCCACGCCGTGGCCGCCGCCGAGCCCCTGCCGCGGCGCCAGATGCCCGCCGCCGGCACCGTGCTGCTGCAGGCCGAAGGCGTCACCAAGCGCTTCGGCGGCCTGGTGGCGAACAAGGACATGGCCCTGACGGTGCAGGCCGGCGAGGTGATGGCCCTAATCGGCCCCAACGGCGCCGGCAAGAGCACCATGTTCAACTGCATTTCCGGCGTCAATCCGCCCAGCGAAGGCCGCATCAGCTTCCTCGGCCAGCCGGTGGCCGGCCTGGAGGCCCGGGACATCGCCCGCCTCGGCCTCTCCCGCACCTTCCAGCACGTGCGCCTGCTCTCGGGCATGACGGTGCTGGAGAACGTGGCCATCGGCGCCCACCTGCGGGGCCGCCACAACTACCTGGCCGCCGGCCTGCGCCTGGAGCGGGCCGAAGAGGCCCGTCTGCTGGCCGAGGCGGCGCGCCAGATCGAGCGGGTGGGCCTGGCCGAACACATGTTCGACGCCGCCGGCAGCCTGGCCCTGGGCAAGCAGCGCATCATCGAAATCGCCCGGGCCCTGGCCGCCGACCCCTGCCTGCTGCTGCTGGACGAGCCCGCCGCCGGCCTGCGCTACCTGGAAAAGCAGGCCCTGGCCGAGCTGCTGCGCAAGCTGCGCGGCGAAGGCATGGGCATCCTGCTGGTGGAGCACGACATGGACTTCGTCATGGGCCTGGCCGACCGGGTGGTGGTCATGGAATTCGGCGAAAAGCTGGCCGAGGGCCTGCCGGAGGAAATCCAGAAAAATCCGGCGGTGCTGGAAGCCTACCTGGGGGGAGTGGAATGATGAACGCCGCGCACGAACCCAAGCCCGTGCTGGAAGTGAGCGACCTGTGCGTCGCCTACGGCAAGGTGGAAGCCCTGCACAAGGTCAGCCTGCGCATCCGCGAGGGCGAGATCGTCACCGTCATCGGCCCCAACGGCGCCGGCAAGACCACCCTGCTCTCCGCCCTGATGGGCCTCTTGCCCTACCGGGGCGAGGTGGCCTACGTCGGCAATGACCTGGACGCCCATGTGGAAGTGGAAGAGCGGGTCGGCCAGGGCCTGACCCTGGTGCCGGAAAAGCGGGAGCTGTTCGCCGAGATGAGCGTGGAGGACAACCTGCTGCTGGGCGCCTTCCACCGCTACCGCAGCGGCCTGCGGGACCACGCCCAGACCATGGAGGAGGTGTTCGCCCTCTTCCCCCGCCTCAAGGAGCGGCGCACCCAGGCCGCCGGCACCCTGTCCGGCGGCGAGCGCCAGATGCTGGCCATGGGCCGGGCCCTGATGGCCAAGCCGAAACTGCTGATGCTGGACGAGCCTTCCCTGGGCCTCGCCCCCCTCATCATCAAGGAAATCTTCCGCATCGTCGCCGAGCTGAAGCAGACCGGCGTCTCCATCCTGCTGGTGGAACAGAACGCCCGGGCCGCCCTGCAGGTGGCCGACTACGGTTACGTGCTGGAAACCGGCGAGGTCTCCCTGGAAGGCCCCAGCCACGAACTGGCCGACGATCCCCGGGTGATCGAAACCTACCTGGGCCTGGGCGGGAAAAAGACCGCCTGAGGATTCGGCCTGAAAGGCAATAGGGACGGCCGTTTCCGCCATCCCTGCCCCGCCAGCCGCATCCCGCCTGCCTCCTGGCAGGGGTACATGAAAAAGGCCCGGTGCCGCCCCTCGGCGGCCCGGGCCTTTTCTCTTGCCGGGGGCGGCCCTAGGGCTGCAGCTTCCAGGCGCCGTTGTCGATCCTGACCATGACCCGGGCCCGCTGGTCGAAGCCCAGATGGTCCGTCGGCCCCATGTTGTACACCCCATGGCAGCCCACCACGTCCCGGGTGTTTTCCAGGGCCTCGCGCAGGGCCTTGCGGAATTCCGGGCTGCCCGGCTGGGCCTTCTTCAGGGCCAGGGGCACGGCGTGCTGCAACAGCAGGCCCGCATCCCAGACGTGGGCGCCGAAGGTGGAGACGCTACCCTTGCCGTGCACCGCCTCGTAGCGCCCCACATAGTCCAGGGCCACCTTGCGGATCGGGTTGTCCGCCGGCAACTGGGCCGCCACCAGCACCGGCCCCGCCGGCAGCAAAGTCCCTTCCACCTCCTTGCCGCCGACCCGCAGGAAGTCGCTGTTGGCGACGCCGTGGGTCTGGTAGATCAGGCCCTTGTAACCCCGCTCCCGCAGGGTCTTCTGGGGCAGGGCCGCGGGGGTGCCGGCGCCGCCGATGAGCACCGCGTCCGGCCTGGCCGCCAGCACCTTCAGCACCTGGCCGGTGACCGAGGTGTCGCTGCGGCTGAAGCGCTCGTTGGCCACCAGCCGCAGCTTGCGCGCCTCGGCGATCTTGGCGAACTCGTTGAACCAGCCCTCGCCGTAGGCGTCGGCAAAGCCGATGTAGGCGACGCTGCGCACCTGCTGGCTGGTCATGCTCTCCACCAGGGCGGTGGCCATGTGGGCATCGTTCTGGGCCAGCTTGAAGACCCAGCGCCGCTTCTCGTCCATGGGCTCGACGATGCGGCTGGAGGCGGCCAGGGCCAGCATGGGCGTCTCGCCCTCCGCCACCGCGTCGATCATGGCCAGGGAATTGGGGCTGGTGGTGGAACCGACGATGACGTCCACCCGGTGCTCGGCGATCAGCTTGCGCGCATTCTTCACCGCCGCCGTGGTGTCCGAGGCGTCGTCGAGGACGATGTAATTGACCTTGTGCCCGCCGATGCTGGTCGGCAGCAGGGCCACGCTGTTCTTCTCGGGAATGCCCAGGGACGCCGCCGGGCCGGTGGCCGAGACGCTGATGCCGACGTTGAGGTCGGCCCGGGCGGGTGCTGCGAACAACAGGGACAGGCCGAGCAGCGATGCACCCAACCTGGCCCCGGGAATACTCCAGCTTCCTTGCATGGTGCGTTCTCCCTGTGATGTTGTCCTGCGACTACTTGACCAGCTTCCAGGCTCCGTCCTGAATGGTGACCATGACCCGGGCCCGCTGGTCCAGCCCCAGGTGGTCCTGGGCGCTCATGTTGTACACCCCGTGGGCGCCGGCCACGTTGCGGCTCGCCTCCAGGGCGTCGCGCAGGGCCTTGCGGAATTCCCGGCTGCCCGGCTGAGCCTTCTTCAGGGCCACCGGCACGGCCTGGGCCAGCAGCAGGCCCGCATCCCAGGCATAGCCGCCGAAGGCGGTGACGCTGCCCTTGCCGTGCACCGCCTCGTACTTGCCCACGTACTCCACCGCCGACTTCTTCACCGGGTTGTCGTTGGGCAGCTGGGCCGCCACCAGCACCGGGCCGCTGGGCAGCAGGGTGCCCTCCACCTCCTTGCCGCCGACCCGCAGGAAGTCGTTGTTGGCGACGCCGTGGGTCTGGTAGATCGGCCCCTTGTAGCCCCGCTCCCGCAGGGCCTTCTGGGGCAGGGCCGCCGGGGTGCCGGCGGCGCCGATGAGGATGGCGTCGGGCTTGGCGGCGAGCAGCTTCAGCACCTGGCCGGTGACCGAGGTGTCGGCCCGGTTGAAGCGCTCGTTGCCCACCAGGGCCAGCTTGCGCACCTCCGCCACCTTGGCGAACTCGCCGTACCAGCCTTCGCCGTAGGCGTCGGCAAAGCCGATGTAGGCCACCGTCTTCACGTTGTTGCTGGTCATGTGCTCGACGATGGCGGTGGACATCTGGGCGTCGTTCTGGGGCGTCTTGAACACCCACTTGCGCTTCTCGTCCATGGGCTCGACGATGCGGGCCGAGGCGGCCATGGCGATCATGGGCGTCTCCGCTTCGGCCACGGTGTCGATCATGGCCAGAGAGTTGGGCGTGGTGGTGGAGCCGATGATGAGATCCACCTTGTGCTCACCGATCAGCTTCTTGGCGTTTTTCACCGCCGCCGTGGTGTCCGAGGCATCGTCGAGGACGATGTAATTGACCTTCTGCCCGCCGATGCTGGCCGGCAGCAGGGCCACGGTGTTTTTCTCGGGAATGCCCAGGGATGCCGCCGGACCGGTGGCGGAGAGGGTGATGCCGACATTGAGGTCGGCCAGGGCGGGACGGGATAGGGAAATACAGGCGAGCGGCAGCAATGCCGCCACCAGGGCGTTCAGTTTCATGACTCCTCCACTGCGTTTTTTATATTAGTACCGCCGGGACGGCGGGGGCTCACACCCAGCGGAGGATCATACCCGGCCCCCTCCCCCCAGGGGAAGAGCGGGCGCCGGAGGAGGATGGCGCCGGCCCAGGGGCGCCGGTGGGGACCCGGAAAGGGCGTCCCGCGGCACCCCCACCCGGGATCAGCGGCCGAAGATGCCCTTCAGCAGCCCCCCGACACCGGCCGGAGCCGCCGACTCCACCGCCGCGTCACCGGCGGCCTGCTCCAGGCCCAGGGCCAGACTGTCGTAGCCGGTCACCCGCACCACCGCGCTCCACACCAGGGGCTTCTTCTCCGCCGGCTTCTGCGGCGGATAGGCAAAGCCCTGGCTCGGCCCGTGGGCCACAGCGGAGACCATGGCCATCTCTGCCTTGGCGAAAATGCCTTCGGGCACCGTGCATTCGCGCTGGCTGCCCGGCAGCATGGGACTCTTGTTGCGGGCAGCCAGCCACAGCACCACCTCCTTGTCGCCGTTGGCGGCCACGGCGTTGAGATCGTAGCCCCGCACCCGGGAGGAAGCGTCCCAGCTCAGGGGAACGGCGCTGCGCAGGTTGGTATTGCCGGCCTTGAGGTTAATGGGCTCGAGGAAATCCATGGCCGCCCCCAGGGTGAAGCGGATGTCCGGCGTCAGGAAGCTGGCCTTGACCACATGCTCGCCCACCGCCGAGGCGCCATCGGGCAGGCCCTTGAAGTCCCGGTCACCGGCGGGCCAGTGCAGGGAGCGGGGCGGCAGGCCGTCCGCCCCGGCGCCCGGGCCGCCCTTGCCCATGTTGCGGCCCTGGCGGGCCATGGCCATGACCTCGGGCGAGACCTTTCCCGCCATGGTGCGGAAATCCAGGATTTCGGGCTGGCCCTTGGCCACGACCGGGCCGCAGCCCCAGTAGATGAGTACCCGGCCATCGGCCTCGCCATCGCTGCCGCCGCCCTGGCCGCCGCTGCGCCGCTCGCCCTTGAGGGGCAGCAGGGGGCCAATGCCCATGGTCTCGGGCACCTGGTGGCTGGCGCTGTAGTCGGGCGGCAGGTCGGCCGGGTTGGTCAGGCGCAGGTCCATGCTGCGGCTGGCGCCGGGCTTGCTGCCGAACATCATGCCCATGACCCCGCCCATGCCGCCGGCCCCGAGGCCGGACAGGGTGCGCAGGTTCATCTCGTAGCTGACCGGGGCAGCGACCGCCGACAGGTGCGCCGCCCCCAGGGAGAGGATCAGGACGGCGGGGGAGAGGGAAGAAAGACGCATGGCCACGGCAACACCTCCGGCTCGGAATGGGAAAAACCCATTCTAGACCTGGAAAAATGCCACCGGGGTTGGCCCGGCGGGGCCTACTTGCCGATGCAGAAGCGGCCGAAGATTTCGCCGAGCAGGTCGTCGGCGGTGAACTCGCCGGTGATGTCGCAGAGGGCGTTTTGGGCCAGGCGCAGTTCCTCGGCGAAAAGCTCCAGGGCCGGCAGGCGCTGGCGCGACAGCTGCAGGTGCTCCTGGGCGGCAGCCAGGGCCCGCAGGTGGCGCTCCCGGGCGATGAAGACGTCTTCCGCCTCGTGCCAGCCGGCGATGCGCAGCAGCTCCCGGCGCAGCAGGTCGAGGCCGGCGCCGCTCTTGGCGGAAAGGGAAATGGCGACGCAGCCCTCCCCTCCTTCCGGCTCCTCATGGCGCTCCGGCGCCCGGTCAGTGAGGTCGATCTTGTTGTAGACGGTGATGCGCGGCAGCTCCGGCGGCAGGCGCCTGAGGATGGCCTCCTCCCCATGGGCGATGCCTTCCCGGGCATCGGCCAGCAACACCAGCACATCGGCCTTCTCGATCTCGCGCCAGGTGCGCTCGATGCCCAGGCGCTCCACCTCGTCCTCCGTCTCCCGCAGGCCGGCGGTGTCGATGACGTGGAGCGGGATGCCCTCGATCTGCAGGTTGCCCCGCACCACGTCCCGGGTGGTGCCGGCGATGGGGGTGACGATGGCCAGCTCGTCGCCGGCCAGGCCGTTAAGCAGGCTGGACTTGCCCACGTTGGGCTGGCCGGCCAGCACCACGTGCAGGCCGTTCTGCAGCAGGCGGCCCTGGCGGGCCCGGTCGAACACCGCCTCCAGCCTGGCTGCCAGGCTGTCCAGGCGGCCGAAGGCGTTGGCCGCCTTGAGGAAGTCGATCTCCTCCTCGGGGAAGTCCAGGGTGGCCTCGGTCAGGGCCCGCAGTTCGATCAGCTCGTCGGTGAGGACGCGGATCTCCCGGGAGAACTCGCCCTGCAGGGAGCGCACGGCGCTGCGGGCGGCGGCCTGGGTAGTGGCGTCGATGAGGTCGGCCACGGCTTCGGCCTGGGTCAGGTCCAGCTTGCCGTTGAGGAAGGCGCGGCGGGTGAACTCGCCGGGCTCGGCGAGACGGGCGCCCAGGTCCAGGCAGCGGGCCAGCAGCATCTGCAGCACCACCGGGCCGCCGTGGCCCTGCAGTTCCAGCACGTCCTCGCCGGTGAAGGAGGACGGGTTGGGGAAGAAGAGCAGCAGGCCGCTGTCGATGACGCTGCCGTCGGCGGCGCGGAAATCGGCCAGGGTGGCGTGGCGCGGCCGGGGCAGCCTGCCCGTGAGCTGTTCGGCCAGGGGCAGCAGGCCGCTGCCGGAGATGCGCACGACCCCGACGCCGCCCCGGCCGGGAGCGGTGGCAATGGCGGCGATGGTGTCGGTGCGGGGCATCATGGCGGGGAGGATTCCGGAGCGTTAACGAAAAAAAGGCCGCCCTCAGGCGGCCTTTTCGCGGACATCAGGCCTTGGCGTCGTTGGCCGCCTTGCCGCCAGCCTCGATCATGCGGGTGATCTGCCACTGCTGGGCGATGGACAGCACGTTGTTCACCACCCAGTACAGCACCAGGCCGGCCGGGAAGAAGAAGAACATGAAGCCGAAGACGAAGGGCATCATCATCATGACCTTGGCCTGGATGGGGTCCGGCGGGGTCGGGTTGAGACGGGTCTGGATCACCATGGTGGCGATCATGATCACCGGCAGGATGTAGAACGGGTCCTGGGCGGAGAGGTCGTGAATCCAGCCGACCCACGGCGCGTTGCGCATTTCCACGGCGCCCAGCAGCACCCAGTAGAGGGCGATGAACACGGGAATCTGGATCAGGATGGGCAGACAGCCGCCGAGGGGATTGATCTTTTCCTTGCGGTACAGATCCATCATCTCCTGGTTCATGCGCTGGCGGTCGTCGGCGAAGTGCTCCTTGATGTGCTGCAGGCGCGGCGTCACCTGGCGCATCTTGGCCATGGACTTGTAGGAGGCGGCGGAGAGGGGGAAGAAGATCAGCTTCAGGGCGATGGTCAGGACCACGATGGCCCAGCCCCAGTTGCCCACCAGCTTGTGAATCCACTCCAGGGCCCAGAAGATGGGCGCGGCGATGACGGTCAGCCAGCCGTAGTCCACCACCAGGTCCAGGCCTTCGGCGACCTGCTTGAGCTGGGACTGGATCTGGGGACCGGCGAAGAGGGGCACGCTGACGCTGCCCTGGGCACCGGCTTCCACCTGGGCCACGGGCACGATGACGCCGGCGGAATAGACGCCGGGCTTGCCGTCGGCCGGAGCTTCCACCTTGCGCACGAAGAATTCGCGGGGCGACTTGCCCTGGGGCACGAAGGCGGAGACGAAGTAGTGCTGCACCATGGCCACCCAGCCGTTGTCGGCGTTCTGGGGCACCTTGGCCTTGCCCTTCTCGATGTCGGAGAAGGCCAGCTTGTGGAACTTGTCCTGCTCGGTATACAGGGCCGGGCCGGTATAGACGCTGACCATGGAGGACTCGCCGGCCGGTGCCTTGTCGTCCCGGGCCAGCTGGAAGTAGGCGTGGGGGGCGATGGCCTTGGCACTGCCGTTGTGGATTTCATAACCCACATCCACCAGGAAGGAGCCCTTGCGGAAGGTATAGACCTTGGTCACCTTGACGCCGTCGGTCACGGCTTCCAGGCGCACCTGCAGTTCCTTGCCGTCGCCCATCTCGCGGGGGCCGGGCAGCACCTTGAACATGGTCTTGTGGGTCGGCAGGCCGTCGCCGATCAGGCCGCTCTGGGCGCTGTAGCGGTGGTCCTCGCCGAACAGCTGGAAGGGCTTGCTCTCGTCGGTGGCCGACTTGTAGCCGGGCAGTTCGAGACGCACCAGATCGCCGCCCTGGGTGGAGATGTCGGCCACCATCAGGTCGGTAGTGATGGTGACGGTCTCGGCCTTGACCGGCGCCGGCGCGGCGACGGCTGCGGCAACGGCGGCAGCGCCGGACTGCAGCGTGGCGGAGGGAGCGGGTGCGGCCCCGGCCTGGGTGGCAGCGGCGGTGGCCGGCACATCCTTGGGCTGGTTATGTTTCACCCAAGCGTCCCACAACATGATGATGGAGACGGCGAAGATCAGGAACAGGAACAGGCGACGGTTATCCATGCACAGCCTATCGATTGCAGGTTTTGGAATTCATGGCGCGGCGTGGCGCAGCCACTTAGGGCACCGGATCGTAACCGCCGGGATGGAAGGGATGGCAGCGCAGCAGCCGCCGCGAGCCCAACCACAGCCCCTTGATCACGCCGTGCTTCTTCAGAGCCTCGGCAGTATAGTCGGAACAGCTCGGTTCGAAACGACAATTACGACCCAGCATGGGGCTGATGGCGTATTTGTAGACGCGCAACAGCAGCAGGAACGGCATGATGCTGAGGGCTCTGAGTCGTTTCATTACCGAGGCTCCGGTGCTGCCGGGTTTGCGGCGGGCGGCGGGTTGCCGGCATCCCGGGGTTCCGCCAGGCGACGGCTGAGGCGCCGCAACAGGCCGGCGATCTCGGCTGCCATTTCCGCCTTGCTCGGCCGCGGCTTGGCCTTGTCCAGGGAAACTCCCAGACGCAGGATCAAATCCACCGCCGGGAAATCCTGCCGCTGCAGGCGGAAGGCTTCCCGGGCCAGACGCTTCACCCGGTTGCGGCCGACGGAGGCACGGCACAGCTTCTTGCCGACCACCAGGCCCAGGCGGGCGCCCTGTCGGGCCTCCTCCGGACTGCAAAGACGCCAGTGCAGGAGGAAGTAAGGGCCTTTTATGGCCCTCCGAAAACCAAAAACGGATGAAAACTCATCCGTTTTGGTCAAGCGGTAGCGCTTGGGGAAGGGAAAGCGCCGGGGGGCCTGGAGTCGAGACTCGTCAGACACCGGCGTCACCTCCCCGGAGCTACCGGGCAGGTCAGGTCCGATCAAACGGCCAGACGCTTGCGGCCCTTGGCGCGGCGGGCGCGGATGACGGCGCGGCCACCCTTGGTCTTCATGCGGACCAGGAAGCCGTGGGTACGCTTGCGACGGACGACGGAGGGTTGGTAAGTGCGCTTCATGTCTTAAGTCCTTGATGCTTGGGGAAAGATAAACGCGCAATTAGAATGGGTTAACCCCCGGGCTGTCAAGAACAAAACGATTGGCCGCCCCGGGAAAATTCGCCCCGGCCTGTGGATAACTTTTCCCAGACAGGCTAAAATGCGCCTTCGCTCTGGCCGGCAGCGCCATTGTAAAAATGCAACAAACCCGCTGCCGCCTTTTCCGGAGCACGCGATTCCCGGCGGCACGGCCCTGGCCTGTGCCCCGTTCCCAGCCTATTGAAGCGTAGGCTTTTTTATTTTCCGGGTCGGGCCCTGCGGGGCCCCATCCTGCCGGCCCGGGGGCTGCGGCCTCCGAACCGGACTTGTCCCCGGCTGACGGGGCGCCCCCGGCGTCCGGTTTCCGAGTGGTTGAGGTAATGAGCGGTTTCTGGTCAATCTGTCTGAGCCAGTTCGAACAAGAACTGCCGCCCCAGCAATTCAACACCTGGATCAAGCCCCTGCGGCTGGAAGGCGAGGACAACCTCGCCGAAGGCCTGCGCCTGCTCGCGCCCAACGGCTTCATCCTGAAGTGGGTGAAGGAGCGCTACCTGTCCCGCATCGAGGAGCTGGCCCACAGCCACTTCTCCGCCCCTGTCGCC
Source organism: Azospira sp. MPR-E4 (assembly GCF_058809645.1). Lineage (NCBI taxonomy): Bacteria > Pseudomonadati > Pseudomonadota > Betaproteobacteria > Rhodocyclales > Rhodocyclaceae > Azospira > Azospira sp. MPR-E4. Next base: position 29,139 of record NZ_JBXAST010000040.1, read on the forward strand.
ATCAGCCTGGGCATCGGCGGCGGCCGCACCGCCGTGGCGGTGGCCCGGCCCACGGCGCCGGCAGCCGCGCCCGCCGAGATTCCCGCCGCCGCCCCCCGAAC
>NZ_JBXAST010000041.1:0-28579 GCF_058809645.1 Azospira sp. MPR-E4
GAGCGGGGCCTCGGCTGCCTGCCCGGGCGGGAGGCGGAATTCCGCCAGGGCGTTGAGCTGGCGCTGGAGTATGCGCTCACCCTGGGCTGCCGTCGGCTGAACTGCCTGGCAGGCCTGGCCCCGGCCGGGGCGGTGGAGGCGGCGGAAGTGGAAGCGGCGGAAGTGGAAGCCGAACTGCGCGCCACCTTCATCGCCAACCTGCGCTGGGCCCACGCCAAGCTGGCACCCCACGGTATCGAGCTGCTGGCCGAGCCCATCAACAGCCGGGTGGACATGCCCGGTTTCTGGCTCGACCGCCCGGCCAAGGGCCTGGAGGTGCTGGCGGAGGCGGGCGTGGGGCGGCTGCAGTACGACCTCTACCACGCCCAGATCATGGAGGGAGACCTGGCCCGATTCCTGGAGCGCCATCTGGCGGCCATCGGCCACCTGCAGATCGCCGACAACCCGGGGCGCCACGAACCGGGCAGCGGTGAAATCCATTACCCCTATCTCTTCCGCCGCCTGACGGAACTGGGCTACGACGGCTGGATCGGCTGCGAATACAAGCCCGCCGCCGGCACCGAGGCCGGCCTGGGCTGGCTGGCGGCGGCGCGGGGCATCTGAAAGTGGAGTGGCCTGGGGGCCAGGCAGGACGGCCATCTCAGCCATGGGTCATCGGAGAATGGCGTCGTTGCTGCCTCAGCGGGCAGGTGCTGTTCGGCGGTCGCGCCGGGCTCCTCTCGGCGGGCCTTGTCGCTTACGGGGCAGGCGGGCCGATTTTCCGGGCGGCAGTCCCCTGTAAGCGGCAAGCCGCGGGGGCGGCAGCATCGCCCGGGGCGCCACGGCCGCGGCAAAAAGAAACGGCAGCCTCGCTGCCGTTGTCCTGCACTGCCGGCCTCAAGCGGCCCGGCTTACCAGAAGCGCCACCAGGCCTTCTTCGAGTTCATGGCCGCCTCCACCTCCGGCGACCAGTCGGCGGCCAGGGGCACGCCGAGGAAGTGGCTGCCGAAGCGCTTGTCGGTTTCGCTGATGTGCTTGGTCAGCCACACCTTGAGGAAGTGCAGCAGTTCGAAACTGATGGCGGCCTTGCCCGTGTCCAGCTTCTCCTGCAGCTCCCGGATCTGGCGGATCAGCTCCTCGTGCTGGGCCTTGTGGCCGGGGAAATCCGGATAGTTGGTGACCCGCATGAGGCTCTCTTCCACGGTGAAATGGGTGCGGGTATAGTCGGCCAGCCGGTCCAGGATCTCCCGGGAGGTGGCGCTGCCCTGGTGGTCGCGGATGGCCTCGTGGAGCTGGTTGAGCAGGCCCACCAGGACCTTGTGCTGTTCGTCGATTTCCTGGATGCCGACGGAAAAATCGTCGCTCCAGGTGAAAAGTTCGGTGCTCATGGGCGGGCGCTATGGTCAGAAAGGCAGAAGGCGGTAAAAAGGCGGCAACGGGGTAACGGCCCCATGTCCTCCCCGGCCGGCCCGAGGCCGGCGCAGAGCGGGCCCTTGGCCGCAGGGAGCCCGGAGGCTGGGCGGTCAGCCTAACCCCTGGACGCCGGCGACCGTTGATCCAGGTCAAGAAAGTATGCATTAGGTAATAGCGCTCTGCCGGGCGACCTGCCCAGCGCACGGCCGGCCCAGGCCGCACCGGCGCCGGCCATCGGCCCCGCTTCTGCCGCCAGCCGCCGACGATGGCAGCGAGTGCCGTCCGGTCAGTCCCGACTTTTCCCGGAGTCCCCATGTCCGCTGCCTCCCACAAGCAACTCGCCCCCGACGCCCTGCTCCACAACCTGCTGCAGGCCGCCCTCGCCGCCGCCGATCCGGCCCGGCTGGTGCCGCCCCATCTGCCGGACCCGGCCAGCCTGCCCGAGGGCGGGCGCCTGGTGGTGGTGGGCGCCGGCAAGGCGGCGGGGGCCATGGCCCGGGCGGTGGAGGAGCGCTGGCCCGGCCCCCTTTCCGGCCTGGTGGTGACCCGCTACGGCCACGGCCTGCCCTGCCACCGCATCGAAGTGGTGGAGGCGGCCCATCCGGTGCCGGACGCCGCCGGCGAGGCCGCTGCCGCCCGCATCCTGGAACAGGTGCGGGGCCTGACGGAAAAGGACCGGGTGCTGGCCCTCATTTCCGGCGGCGGTTCCGCCCTCATGGCGGCCCCGGCCCCCGGCGTCAGCCTGGCCCAGAAGCGGGCCCTGACCCGGGCCCTGCTGCGCTGCGGCGCCGACATCGGCGAGATCAACTGCGTGCGCAAGCACTTCTCGGCGGTCAAGGGCGGGCGCCTGGCCGCCGCGGCCTGGCCGGCCCCGGTGCTGACCCTGGCCATTTCCGACGTGGCCGGCGACGACCCCTCGGTCATCGCCTCCGGCCCCACCGTGGCCGATCCCACTACCTGCGCCGACGCCCTGGCGGTGCTGGCCCGCCACGGCATCGAGGTGCCGCCGGAAGTGGCCGCCCTGCTGCAGTCCGGCGCCCTGGAAACGCCCAAGCCCGGCGATCCCCGGCTCGGCCGCAGCGACTACCGGCTCATCGGCCGGCCCCAGCAGTCCCTCCTGGCCGCCGCCGAGGCCGCCCGGGCCGCCGGCATCACGCCCCTGGTGCTGGGGGACCGGGTGGAAGGGGAGGCGAAGGAGGTGGCCAAGGTCATGGCCGGCCTGGCCCTGGCCTGCCAGGACCACGGCACGCCCCTGGCGCCGCCCTGCGTGCTCCTCTCCGGCGGCGAGACCACCGTCAGCGTGGCGCCGGGCGCGCCCCTGGGCCGGGGCGGGCGCAACAGCGAATTCCTCCTGGCCCTGGCGCTGGCCCTCGGCGGCCGGCCCGGCATCCACGCCCTGGCGGCGGACACGGACGGCATCGACGGCTCCGAGGACAACGCCGGCGCCCGCATCGATCCGGCAACCCTGGCCCGGGCCGCCGTTGCCGGCCTGGACGCCCAGGGCCATCTGGCCGGCCACGATGCCTACGGCTTCTTCGCCGGCCTGGGGGACCTGCTGCTGACCGGCCCCACCCGCACCAACGTCAACGACTTCCGCGCCGTGCTGGTGCTGCCGGAGGAGGACAACGGCTGAGGCCGGGCCCTTGGCCGGCTCAGGCGCCGGCGCGGCACCACCAGTTTGGCGGTCAGCACCTGCACCTGCATCTGCACCGTGTCGCCGTGTTGGTTGAGGGGGCGCTGGGCACCGTGACCATGCCCTGCCGGGGTTTGGAACGGGAGGGCAGCACGGACTGCACCTCGCTTTTCCCCCGCAGGGTGTCGCCGGGTCGGGTCGGCCGAGGCCAGACGATTTCGCCGCCGGGCCCTGGCCCTGATGCCCTCCCCGGCAGGCGGTCTGGTGCTGGCCAGGACGGTGGAGGATGAAACCCTTTCCGCCGCAGTCCTCGCCGCGGTGCGGGAGGAACTGGCGGACGGGTCGCCGGGCAGGGGCGGCGGATGAGGCGCCGGGGGCCGGGTGTGGCGCCTCAGCTGGCCGGCGGCGCGGCTTGCCGCAGATGCTCCACCAGCTGCCGGGCATAGGGCGGCAGCGCCTCCAGCCGGCGGCAGCAGAGCTGCAACTGGCGGCTGGCCCAGGCATCGGCCAGAGGCACCACCGCCAGGTCCATGCTGCGGGCGTAGCGGCGGGCTGCCGTCACCGGGACGATGCCGACGCCGACGCCCGCTTCCACCATGCGGCAGAGGGCGTCGAAATTGCCGAGCCGCACCCGGTAGCGGGGCTGGCGGCCGATGCGGGCGCCGTGGGCGGCGAGAAAGTCGGGCAGGGCGCTGCCCGGGGTGAGGCCGACCCATTCCCAGTCCAGGGTGTCGGCGAAATTGACCGTCTCGCGCCCGGCGAGCCCATGGCGGCGGCTGCATACCAGCACCAGGCGGTCTTCCCGGAACGGCAGGGTTTCCAGCTCCCCCGGGTCCACCGAGTCGGCAATGATGCCCACATCGCCCAGGCCGGCGGCGATGGCCTCGACGATGTGGTGGCTGAGCCGTTCCTCCACGTCCACATCGACCTGGGGATGGGCGGCGAGAAAGGCGGCCAGGGCCTCCGGCAGGAACTCGCTGAGGGCGGCGGTGTTGCCCAGCAGCCGGATGTGGCCCTTGAGGCCCTGGGCATACTGGCCCAGGTCGCCGCGCAGATGCTGCACCTGGGCCGCGATGGTCTGGGCGTGGTGCAGCAGGGCACGGCCGGCAGGTGTCGGCGTGACGCCGCGCCGGCCCCGTTGCAACAGGGGCGTGCCCAGGGTTTCCTCCATGCCGCGGATACGGGCGCTGGCCGAGGCCAGGGACAGATGGCAGCGCTCGGCGCCGGCCGTGATGCTGCCGCTGTCGGCGACCTGGATGAAGAGATTGAGGTCCGTGAGATCGAAACGCATGGCGCGGCTCCCTGCTCAGCCTATGGAATAGCCGAAGTGTGCCTGAGAAAAATGCCGATTTTCAGGGGGTGATCCATGTTTCAGACTGAGGCTCATGGAAAACTCACTCATGCTTCTCGCCGTCGGCACCCTGGCCGGCGCCATGAATGCCCTGGCGGGCGGCGGCTCCTTCGTCACCCTGCCGGCCCTGATCCTGGCCGGGGTGCCGTCCACCGTCGCCAATGCCACCAGCACCGTGGCCCTGTTCCCCGGCGCCCTGGCCAGCGCCTGGACCCTGCGGCGGGACTTTGCCCCCTTCCCCGGGGTGGCCACCTCCCGCCTGCTGGCGGTCAGCCTGGCCGGCGGGCTGATCGGCGCCATTCTGCTGCTGCTGACACCCTCCCGCCATTTTGACCTGCTGGTGCCCTGGCTGCTCCTGCTGGGGGCCGTGGCCTTCGCCTGGGGCGGCGCGGCAGGCCGCCTGCTGCGACGGCAGCGCCATCCGGGACCGGGCGTCATGCTGGCCGGCCAGGGCCTGCTGGCCGTCTACGGCGGCTATTTCGGCGGCGCCGTGGGCATCATGATGATGGCCCTGTGGGGCATCTGGGGCTACACCGAACTGCGGGCGGTGAACGGCGCCAAGAGCCTGTTCGTCGGCGCCACCAATGCGGTGGCCGTCCTCTGCTTCATTGTCGCCGGCCAGGTGCGCTGGGGGCCGGGCCTGGCCCTGGCGGCCGGCGCCGTTGCCGGGGGCTGGCTGGGGGCGCGGCTCAGTCAGCGCCTGGAACCCCGGCGTCTGCGGAAGGGGGTGGTGCTGCTTAACTTCCTCATGGCCGGCGCCTTCTTCTGGCGCACCTATGGCTGAAGTCCTGCCGCCCTTGCCCGGGTGCCGGCGGCTGTATCTGTACGAGAGGCCGGGGGAAGGGCTGGTCAATGGCCGGGGGGAGCCCCTGGCCGGCTGCGGGGCGGCCCGGGTGGTGTTCCTGTTCCGTCACGGCCGCTGCCGTCGGCTGTTGCTGTCGCCAACTGCCGCGAGGCTTGGCGCTGGCGGCCCGGCCGGGTTGCGCGCCTACGGGGCCGCCTATTTCCATCTGGCCCGCGACTTTAGCGGGGTCGCGCTGCCAGCTGACCCCATTGCCGGCTGGCTGGCCGGGTTCATGCTGGAAGTGCCGAGGGAGATGCCGCCGGGGCTGTTGCATTTCCTCTCCGCCCGGCGTGGGGGGCATGCCGGGGGCGGGGAGGGTTTCCCCTAGGTTGACCGGTAGCGGGGCGGGTTTTAGTCTTGGCAAAAATTTGTCAGACAACTTTCATGGCCGCTTCCCCATCCCTTGCCATCCCTGCCGCCCCAGGTTCCGCCCGGGGCCGTGGCGTGGGCCCTTCGGCCGGGCTTTCCGCCGACATCGGGGCGGCCCTGGAGCAGCGCATTCGCAGCGGCGCCTATGCGCCGGGGGCGCGCCTGCCGACGGAAATGGCCCTGGCCGCCGAGTTCGGCGTTTCCCGCGCCGTGGTGCGGGAGGCGGTGGCCCGCCTCAAGGCCGACGGTCTGGTGGCCTCGCGTCAGGGCTCCGGCATGAGCGTGGCCGCCCGGCCCGACAGCGGCAGCTTCAAGCTGGCCCCGGGGACCCCGGCGGGGGAAGCCCTCAGCCACATCTTCGAACTGCGGGCCCTGGTGGAGACCGGGGCGGCGGAACTGGCGGCGCGGCGCCGCACCCCGGCCGACCTGGCGGCCATGTACGCGGCCCTGCAGGCCATGGGGGAGGCGGTGCGCCAGGGCGACGACGGCGCCGAGGACGACGACGTCTTCCACCAGGCCATTGCCGCCGCCACCCACAACCCGGAAATCCGCCGCTTCGTCAGCTTCCTTTCCGCCCAGTTTTCCGAAAGCCGCCGTCCCACCTGGGATGCAGCCGGCCATGCCACGGGCCGGGCTGCGGCGGCCCAGGCCGAACACGAACGGCTCTACGCCGCCATCGCCGCCGGCGATGCAGCGGCGGCACGCCAGGCGGCGGCCGGCCATCTCTATCAGGCGGCGGCCCGGGTGGGCGCGGCGCCGCAAGCAACCTGTCTTGAAGCCAAGCTGGCCGTGGGCCCAGCGCACGAGGAGAACGACCATGGGTGACCGTCTGCCGGACAGTCCGGATTTCGCCGTGGACCAGGCGGCCCTGCTGGCCGCCCTGGGGCGCATCCTGCCCCCGGGCCGGGTCTACGGGGAGCCGGAGGACCTGCGTCCCTACGAATGCGACGGCCTCACGGCCTACCGCAACCTGCCCCTGGCGGTGGCCCTGCCGGAGACGGAGACGGAGGTGCAGGCCATCCTGCAGCTGTGCCACCGGCTCCAGGTGCCGGTGGTGCCCCGGGGCGCTGCCACGGGCCTTTCCGGCGGTGCCATGCCGCACCACCAGGGCCTGCTGCTGTCCCTGGCCAAGTTCAAGAAAATCCTCAAGGTGGACCCGGTGGCCCGCACCGCCCTGGTCCAGCCCGGGGTGCGCAACCTGGCCGTGTCCGAGGCCGCCGCGCCCTACAACCTCTACTATGCGCCGGACCCTTCTTCCCAGATCGCCTGCACCATCGGCGGCAACGTCTCGGAGAACTCGGGCGGCGTGCATTGCCTCAAGTACGGCCTCACCGTGCATAACGTGCTGCAGGTGCGGGGCTACACCATGGCCGGCGAGGCGGTGACCTTCGGCAGCGCCGCCCTGGATGCCCCGGGCTTCGACCTGCTGGCCCTGCTCAACGGCTCCGAAGGCATGCTGGCGGTGATCACCGAGGTGCTGGTGAAGCTGACGCCCAAGCCCCAGGTGGCCAAGGTGGTGCTGGCCTACTTCGATTCCGTCACCAAGGCCGGCAACGCGGTGGCCGAGGTCATCGCCGCCGGCATCATTCCCGCCGGCCTGGAGATGATGGACAAGCCCGCCACCCATGCCGTCGAGCCCTACGTCAAGGCGGGCTACGATCTCGACGCCGAGGCCGTGCTGCTGTGCGAATCCGACGGCACGCCGGAGGAGGTGGAGGAGGAAATCGCCGCCATGCGCGCCGTGCTGGAAAAGAGCGGCGCCACCTCCCTGCGGGTCTCCGCCAACGAGGCCGAGCGGCTGCGCTTCTGGGCCGGGCGCAAGGCCGCCTTTCCCGCCGTGGGCCGCATCACCCCGGACTACCTGTGCATGGACGGCACCATTCCGCGCAAGCGGGTGGCGGAGATGCTCACCGCCATCGCCGCCATGGAGAAGAAATACGGCCTGCGCTGCGCCAACGTCTTCCACGCCGGCGACGGCAACCTGCATCCCCTGATCATGTACGACGCCAACCAGCCCGGCGAACTGGAACGGGCCACCGCCTTCGGCGCCGAGATCCTGGAGCTGTCCGTGGCCCTGGGCGGCTCCATCACCGGCGAGCACGGCGTCGGGGTGGAGAAGATCACCCAGATGTGCGCCCAGTTCACGCCGGAGGAGCTGGCCCGCTTCGAGGGCGTCAAGCAGTCCTTCGACCCGGCCGGCCTGCTCAACCCGGGCAAGGCCATCCCCACCCCGGCCCGCTGCCGGGAGTATCGCCAGACCCGTGGAGAAAAGGCATGAGCCAGGTTTTCGAACAACAGTGCCGGGAGCGCATCCTGGCCGCTTCCCCCGGCGCCCCCCTGCTGCTCCGGGGTGGCGGCAGCAAGGACTTCTACGGCCGTCCGGTGCAGGGCGACATTGTCGACACCCGCAGCCATCGCGGCGTGGTGGCCTACGAGCCCACCGAACTGGTGGTCACGGTGAAGGCCGGCACGCCCCTGGCCGAACTGGAGGCGGTGCTGGCGGAAAAGGGCCAGTACCTGGCCTTCGAGCCGCCCCATTTCGGCCCTGATGCCACCGTCGGCGGCATGGTCGCCGCCGGCCTTTCCGGCCCCCGCCGGGCCCAGGCCGGGGCGGTGCGGGACTTCGTCCTCGGCGTGCGCCTGATGGACGGCCAGGGCCAGGTGCTCGACTTCGGCGGCCAGGTGATGAAGAACGTGGCCGGCTACGATGTGCCCCGGCTCCTGGCCGGTAGCCTGGGGCAGCTGGGCCTGCTGCTGGAAGTGTCCCTCAAGGTGCTGCCCCGGCCCGTGGCCGAAGCCACCATCCGCCTGGAAACCTCCCAGGCCAAGGCCCTGGCCCTGATGAACCAGTGGGGCGGCAAGCCCCTGCCCATTTCCGCCACGGTGTGGAGCGACGCCGGGCACCCGGACGGAGAGGCAATCACGGTGCGCCTTTCCGGCGCCCGTGCCGCCGTCGCCGCAGCCCAGGCCGCTCTTGGCGGCACCCTGGTGGAGGCCGGCGTTGCGTCTGCCTTCTGGACCGGGGTGCGGGAACAGACCCATCCCTTCTTCGCTGGCGCCGGCGGTGCCAACGAGCCCGCCCTGTGGCGCCTCGCCGTGCCTTCCACGGCGCCCCAGCTGGACCTGCCGGGGCGCACCCTGGTGGAGTGGGGCGGCGCCCAGCGCTGGCTGGTGTCCGACGCCGAGCCCCGGCGCATCCGGGAAGCGGTGGAAAAGGCCGGCGGCCACGCCACCCTGTTCCGCGGCCCGGCGGCGGCCCGGGACCAGGCCTTCCACCCCCTGGCCTCGCCCCTGCTGGACATCCACCGCCGCCTGAAAGCCACTTTTGACCCCCGCGGCATCTTCGCCGCCGGGCGCCTCTACGAGGGCCTCTGAGATGCAGACCCAACTCGCCGATTTCATCAAGGACACGCCGGCCGGCAAGGAGGCGGACGCTATCCTGCGCACCTGCGTGCACTGCGGCTTCTGTACCGCCACCTGCCCCACCTACCAGCTGCTGGGGGACGAGCTGGACGGCCCCCGGGGCCGCATCTACCTGATCAAGCAGGTGCTGGAGGGCGGCCCGGTGACCGAGCGCACCCGCCTGCACCTGGACCGCTGCCTCACCTGCCGCTCCTGCGAGACCACCTGTCCCTCCGGCGTGAAGTACCACCGCCTGCTGGACATCGGCCGCCAGGTGGTGGAGGAACGGGTGCCCCGGGGCGGTCTGGAAGCCTTGACCCGCCTGGCCCTCAAGGAGGTGCTGCCGCGGCCCTGGCTGTTCAACCCGGCGGTGGCCGTGGGCAAGGTGTTGAAGCCCTTCCTGCCCTCCGTCCTCGGCGACAAGATTCCCGCGGCCGCCGGCGGGCCGGCCAAGCCCCGGCCCACGGCGGTGCGCCAGCGCAAGGTGCTGGCCCTGGCCGGCTGCGTGCAGCCCGGTCTGGCGCCCAACATCAACGCCGCCGCGGCCCGGGTGCTGGACCGCCTGGGCATCCAGATGATCGAGGAGCAAAAGGCCGGCTGCTGCGGCGCCCTGCGCTTCCACCTCAATGCCCAGGAAGCGGCCCTGGACGACATGCGGCGCAACATCGACGCCTGGTGGCCCCACGTCGAGGCCGGCGCCGAGGCCATCCTCATGACCGCCTCCGGCTGCGGCGCCCACGTCAAGGAATACGGCCACCTGCTGCAGGACGATCCGGCCTACGCCGCCAAGGCGGCCCGCATCGCCGAGCTGACCAAGGACGCGGCCGAACTGGTGCTGGCCCAGAAGGAAGCCCTGCTGCCCCTGCTGGCCCACCAGCCGGCCGCCGGGCGCAAGGTGGCCTTCCACTCGCCCTGCACCCTGCAGCACGGCCAGGGCATCCGCGGCGTGGTGGAGGAGCTGCTGGCCGCCGCCGGCTTCACCCTCACCCCGGTGGCCGACAGCCACCTCTGCTGCGGCTCGGCGGGCACCTACTCGATCCTGCAGCCGGAATTGTCCAAGCAGTTGCGGGACAACAAGCTCTCGGCCCTCGGCGCCGGCCTGCCGGAAGTGATCGCCACCGCCAACATCGGCTGTCTCACCCACCTGCAGAGCGGCGGCGCACCTAGGGGGACTCCTAGTGCCGTGCCGGTGCGGCACTGGGTAGAATTGCTGGAAGAGCAATTACCCCAGACTTAAGGCCCCATGACCTCCTCTGACTCCGCCGCCGCAACGGTCGAATCCGTCCCTGAAAGCCGTCTGCAAAAGGACGAGAAGACGCTGCAGCGGCTGCTGTCCCAGGGCGTCAAGCTGCCGCCCCAGCCCAAGGTGGTGGAGGAACTGGAGCGGTTGCTGCGCAGCGACGAGGCGGACCTGCGGGCCCTGGCCAGGGTCATCTCCCAGGATGCGGGCATCACCGCCATGCTGTTCAAGGCGGTGCAGTCCTCCGCCTACCGCCAGCACCAGCCCTTCGACAACCTGGAGAAAATCCTCCAGGCCATCGGCCTCAAGCAGACCCTCAACCTGGTGCAGGCCATCGCCCTCATGGGCGCCAACCAGGTTTCCAAGCACCGCAAGGCCTACGAGCGCTTCTGGAGCCGCTCCCAGACCATCGCCCAGCTGGCCATGCTGATCGCCGACGAACGGGTCATGGTGTGCAACGTCTTCCCCGACCAGGCCTACCTGGCCGGCATCTTCCACGACTGCGGCGTGCCCCTGCTGATGGAGCGTTTCCCCTCCTACTGCCGGGCCATGCACCTGGAGGAGAACGACACCTGGATCGACCTGCTGGAAGAGGACAAGAAGTACCAGGCGGACCACTGCGTCGTCGGCTATTTCGTGGCCCGCCACTGGCACCTGCCCGAGTTCATCTGCGAGGCCATCCGTTTCCACCACGACCTGCCCCAGCTGGTGCCGGGCGACTCCCGCAGCCTGGCAGCCATCATCCAGCTGGCCATCCACGCCTACCACCAGTATCTGCACCTGGACGACCCGGACTGGGGCCGGGTGGTGGAGGACGTGCAGGAGGAACTGGGCATCCATGCCGACGACCTGCCCGAATACCTGGACGTGCTGCTGGAGCGCTTTCAGCACCAATCCTGACTCGGGGCCGGCCCCGGCGCTATAATCGTCCGGAAAAACCATCCCCTGAAGGACAGCACCCTTGAATACGGCCACCTTTATCGACGCCAACGGTCAGGAACGCCCCGACCGCCGCGGCAACAGCAAACTGCGCAATGTATTCGACGCGGTGTATGTGCAGATCGAACCCTTCTTCGACCCCAAGAACACCTGGGGCGGCCACTCCCTGGAACACCTGGCTTTCCGCGTGGTGCGTGACAGCCACCCGGAACTGACCCAGCAGGAAGTGCATCAGGTCATCGTCGCCGCCACCCGGGTCTTCCACAGCCGCAATCCCCACATGGCGGGCAAGGTGCCCAGCGCCGAGGAAATCAAGGACAAGCTGCTCGGCTAGGCACGGCCCCGGGAGCCTCTCATGGCGCTGACCCTGGATGCCTGCGTCGCCCAGCATCAGGGCGACCGCAAGGAACAGCAGGACCGGGTGGGGCTGATGGCCCATCCCCGGCTCAAGGGCACGGTGCTGGCCGTGCTGGCCGACGGCATGGGCGGCCACACCGGCGGCGCCCTGGCGGCTGAGCAGGTGGTGCATACCGCCCAGAACAACTTCTCCAGCTACGCCCCGAAAGATGAAGCCGCCGGCGACCTGCTGCGCACCGCCATCCATGAGGCCCACCTGCTGATCCGCACCAGCCGCTTCCTCAACGAGAAGGACCCCCACAGCACCGCCGTCATGCTGGTGCTGGAGCCCGGCGGCGCCACCTGGGCCCACTGCGGCGACTCCCGCCTCTACCACTACCGGGGCGACCGGCTGCTGCAGCACAGCGCCGACCATTCCTACGTCGAGCATCTGGTGCGGGCCGGCAAGATCACGCCGGAGCAGGCCCTGATCCACCCCAACCGCAATGTCCTGCTCACCTCCCTGGGCGACAAGGACGATCCCAAGATCGACGTGGGCCAGGCCGAGGTCCAGCCCGGCGACAACTTCCTGCTCTGCTCCGACGGCCTCTGGGCCTATTTCTCCGACGCCGAGATCGGCGGCGTGCTGGCCGCCTTCCCGGCCCGGGAAGCGGCGGAAATCCTCATCAACCGGGCCCGCCAGCGCTGCCAGGGGGAGGGCGACAACTGCTCCCTGGCCATCCTCCGCCTGCTGCCCTGAGCCGTCCGCCGCCAGGCCGCTGGCATGGAAATCGCAAATGCATGGCCGTCATCCCCCGGAGCCGGTCATGAACATCGCTTCCCTCAACAGACTCTACGCAACCTACAGCACCGCCTCGGCCACGCCGGTAAAGGCCGCCGCCACTGACGGCAGCAGCGTTGCCACCCAGACGGCTGCCGCCAGCAACCTGCCCCAGGAGTTGCCGCCCCTGGAGTGCCCCACGCCCGCATCGGTGGCCGCCGCCAAGGAAAAGTTTGCCGCCAATGCGGCAGAGAAGTTCCGCCAGGCCGGCATCCAGGTGCCGCCCGAGCCCGTGCTGACGCCGGACCGCATGGGCTACGTCAGCGTCGCCAACGATCATCCGGACAAGGCCAGGATCGAGCAGTTGTTCCATGAAGACACGGAGCTGCGGGACCAGTTCGCCGAGGTGGCTTCCGGCGAAGAGATGCTTCATGCCGTTCAGGGTTACGAGGACTACGCCGCCCGCTATGCCGCGCTGCAGGGCAATCCCTCGGCCCAGGCCGCCCTGGTGGAAGCCCGCATCGCCTACAACAACCAGAGTTTCTACATCACCCTCAAGGGCGACGGCGGCACCGAGACCTTCTTCGGCGGCCTGCAGGGAGTGTCGGCCTGAGCTTTGGCGGTGGCCGGCTGTCACCGCTTCATCAGCATTTTTTGATATTGATTCTGGCATCCCGGGTCGCGGCGGCCTAGATTGAAGGCAGGGAATCGCCGTGTCTTGCCAACCCCTCTGTGGAAGGAGCCAATCATGAAAACACCGACCCTCTGTGCCGTTTCCGCCCTTCTGGGCGCCCTGCTGCTGCCCGGCCTGGCCCAGGCCGCCGATACTGCCAAACAGGCGGCGCCGGCCAAGCAGGAGCAGATTTACGGCAGCCAGCTGATGACGCCCCAGGAGCGCCGGGAACACCGGGCCAAGATGCGCAGCGCCAAGACCGCCGAGGAGCGGGAAAAGGTGCGCCTGGAACACCACGAGGCCATGCAGGCCCGGGCCAAGGAAAAAGGCGTGACCCTGCCCGAGGTGCCGCCGGCTCGGGGCGGCGGCATGGGCCCGGGAGGTGGCATGGGGCCCGGTGGCGGTGGGATGGGGCCCGGCGGTGGCGGCATGGGTCCGGGCGGGGGCGGTATGGGCCCCGGCGGCATGCGCAACGCCAATCCCTGAAACAGTCTCCCCTCAAGGCAAGGGCCGCGTCACGATGCGGCCCTTTTGCGTTGACCGGCCCGGGGCGGGCCCTGCTGCCGGCGCTAAGCGGCCCGCAGGCGCCACAGGGAGGTGACTTCGGCGGCCCGGGCGGCGTGCAGGGGATCGTCGGCGTCCCGGGTCTTGCCGTGGCTGGGGCGGATGTCGTGACGGGCTGCCACTTCCAGGCCGGCGGCGGCGATCCAGTCGAGCAGCTGCTGGCGGGAGCGCAGGCCCAGGTGCTCGGCCAGGTCGGAGATGATCAGCCAGCCTTCGCCGCCGGGCGCCAGATGGTCCTTGAGGCCGGCCAGGAAGCCGCGCAGCATGCGGCTGTCCGGGTCGAAGACGGCGTATTCGATGGGGGAGCTGGGCTTGGCCGGCACCCAGGGCGGGTTGCACACCACCAGGGGCGCCCGCCCCTCGGGAAAGAGGTCCCGCTGCTGCAGTTCCACCCGGGCGGAGAGGTCCAGGCGTTCCAGGTTTTCCCGGGCGCAGGCCAGGGCCCGCGGGTCCAGATCCGTCGCCACTACCTTGGCCAGGCCCCGCTTGGCCAGCAGGGCGGCGATGACGCCGCTGCCGGTGCCGATGTCGAAGGCCAGCTCCGAGGCAGGAAGGGGGGGCTGGGCCAGCAGTTCCAGGTATTCGCCGCGCAGGGGCGAGAAGACGCCGTAATGGGGGTGGATGGCGGCGCCCAGGGCCGGGATGGAGACGCCCTTGCGGCGCCATTCGTGGGCTCCCACCAGGGCCTGCAGTTCCCGCAGGCTGACGACGAAGGGCTCACCGGCCGGGCCGTAGGCCTCAGTGCAGGCGGCGCTGAAATCCGGCGCCCGGCGCAGGTTCACCCGGTAGTCGGCGTCCACGGCGATGAGCAGCATGGCCAGGATGCGGGCCCGCTGGCCCTGAGCCTGGCGGTGCAGGTGGAAGGCCTGGGTCAGGGAGGCCGGCGCGGCGTCCTTGCCGGCCTTGCCTTTGCCCTTGGGCTGCTTGCGCTCGATGCGCCGGGCCAGGGCCTGCAGCAGCTGGCGGCCGTTGTGGAAGTCGCCGCGCCAGAGCAGGGCCGTGCCCTCGCAGGCCAGGCGGTAGGCCTGGTCGGCGTTGAGGGTGTCGTCGGCCACCAGCACCCGCTTCGGCGGCGGCAGCCCGGCCTCGGAGCGCCACAGGGCGGTGTGGTCGGTGCCGTCTTCGCTCCAGCGGATCATCGGTGCGTCGCTCATGCTTGCTTTCTTGGCCGGCCCCGTGGGCGGCCCGCTCGGTTGATTCGGATGCCGGGAGTAAAAAAGGCCACCGGGAGGTGGCCTTTTTGCTGCCCGCAGGCTTGCCTTACTTGCGCCCCAGGCCGCCCAGGAGGGCCGCCACCATGGGCTTCTTCGGCTTGTGGGGATCGGGCTTGCCGACCGGGGTGTGGGCCGCTTCCTCCTTGCTCGGCACCGTGGCCGGGGCGGCCTTGGGCTCGTAGGGCTTGGAGAAGTCGAAGCCGTCCTTGGCGATCATGTTGTTGCGCTTCACCGGGGGCTTGCTGCGGCCGGCCACGGGCTGGGACGGGGCGTGGGTCTCGTGGGCCCGGCGCTTCTTGCCGCTGCCGGGGGGATATTCGTAATCCATCTCCGGCTCGAAGCCGGCCACGGCCACCTGCTCGATCTGCATCTTGATCAGCTTTTCGATATCCGCCAGATAGCCGACCTCGTGGGCGCAGACCAGGGAAATGGCGTTGCCCTGGCGGCCGGCGCGGCCGGTGCGGCCGATGCGGTGCACGTAGTCTTCCGGCGTGTGGGGCAGCTCGAAGTTGATGACGTAGGGCAGGTGGTCAATGTCCAGGCCGCGGGCCGCCACGTCGGTGGCCACCAGCACCTTGCAGCCGCCGTTCTTGAAGGCGTCCAGGGCCTTGATGCGCTCGTTCTGGGACTTGTCGCCGTGGATGGAGTCGGCGGCGATGCCGGCCCGCTCCAGTTCCCGGGCCAGACGGCCGCAGCCCTGCTTGGTGCGCATGAAGACCAGGGTCTGGGTGATTTCGCCGGAGCGCAGCAGCTTGATCAGCAGGTCCTTCTTGCGTGTCTCGGCCACCGGGTGCACCCGGTGGGTGATGGTGTCGTTCACCTGGTTGCGCCGCGCCACTTCCACCAGGATCGGCGACTGCAGCATGGTATCGGCCAGGCGCTGGATCTCGTTGGAGAAGGTGGCGGAGAAGAGCAGGCTCTGCCGGGTCTTGGGCAGCATGTTGAGGATGCGCTGGATGTCGGGGATGAAGCCCATGTCCAGCATGCGGTCGGCCTCATCCAGCACCAGGGCCTGGACCTGGTTGAAGGAGACGCTCTTCTGTTCCACGTGGTCCAGCAGGCGGCCCGGGGTGGCGACGACGAACTCCACACCCTTCTTCATCTCGGCGATCTGGGGCTTGATATCCACGCCGCCGAAGAGGCAGATGGAGCGGAAGTGGGTGTACTTGGTGTAGGACTTCACCGACTCATACACCTGCAGCGCCAGTTCCCGGGTGGGGGCCAGCATCAGGGCGCGCACCGGGTGCTTGGCCGGCGACGGGCTGGCCGTATCGAGGTGCAGCAGGCGCTGGATCAGGGGCAGGGTGAAGGCGGCGGTCTTGCCGGTACCGGTCTGGGCGCAGGCCTTGAGGTCCTTGCCCTGCAGGACCAGGGGAATGGCCTGCTGCTGAATCGGGGTTGCTTCGGCGTAACCCATCTCGGTCACGGCCTTAAGAATTTCGGGCGCCAGGCCCAGTTCGTCAAAACGCAAAGGGGGCGTCTCCGCAGAAAAGTAAATGTGGCATCAAGGACATAGGGCCGGGATTATACACCCATGCGCGCCGGAGGCCGGTATGGGGGAAATGGGTCGTTAGCGGGTGCCGGTCTGGGAGGCAGGCGGGATGGGCTTCTCCGGCATGGCCTGGCTGGGAGGGGCGTGGCGATTGGGTTGCAGGGCAGGGGGTTGGGGCGATTCCGGTAAGGCCCGTGGCCGGGTTGATGCCCAGGTTTGCCGGGGAGGGAAAGTGCAGTGTTTTGACCTAGTCACTCGACATACTTTGGGTGGCTGATTATGCTCATGGCTTGGTGCCTACTTTGCACTCACTTCCAGCTTCGCCTCTTTCAAACCCGCTAGGATCATGGTCCATGAGCTTAATTAATAATAATCGAATAAAAACACACATTGCTGCTGCGATTCAGGAGCACTTAGATACCTCTGATTGTGGGAAGGACGAAAACAAAATTCTATCCCGGGCATTGGCATCTATATACATTTCATCTATCTCTGGGCTTTCATACAAGGATTCAGCTAAGTACGTGACGGATGGAGGAGAAGATCAAGGCATAGATGGCTGCTACTACGACGCCAATAAGAATCGACTGCACCTTGTTCAGACGAAGTGGTCATCTGCTGCGACCAAGACTATTGACGCTGGTTCTATTCACAAGTTCGTTGCTGGTACTTACTTACTTCTAGATCTTAAGTGGAGTGAGTTTAACGAGCGTTTCAAGAAGATTTCTGCCGAAATAGAAGCCGGGCTTAGCAACGATCCACAGATTGTTCTAGTAGTGGTCTACAACAGTGATTCACAAATCAGTGGGCATGTTAAAAAAATATTGGATAAGTTTCTGTCCGATAACAACTCAGACGAGCAAGATGTCGTCACGTATTCTGTATTTGGACTGTCTAAATTAGTTCGTGCAGTGCAGGCGGCTAAATCTGGTGCCAGAACGGATGTTGAACTCGGATTGCTTGAATGGGGGGAGACTAAGGAGCCGTTCTATGCAATTACAGGAAAAGTTTGTTGCGCAGATGTGGCGGAATGGCATAAAGACCATGGGGAACTCTTGTTTTCTGAAAACATAAGGTACACGCTTTCTAGTAGTGAGATTAATCAACGAATTGCAGAGACTTTGGTTGAGCGTCCCACGGAGTTTTGGTATTTAAATAATGGCATAACCGCCATTGCCGATTCTATTGTTCGGAAACCTGTCGGCTTGGGTGAGCAACGCGAGAGTTCGCTCTGGAACGTTGGAAATCTCAAGATTGTTAATGGAGCACAAACGACAAGTGCTATTGCTTCTGCATATAAAACGAATAGTGGACAACTGCGTAAAGCTTATGTACAAATCAAGGTAATTTCTTTGGCTAAGGCCCCTCTTGATATTGCTAGTCAAATTACGACAGCAACTAATACACAAAACCGGGTTGAGCCGCGTGATTTTCTCGCTCTGGACTCGATACAAGATGGTTTGGCTGAAGCGTTTAAGAAAATTGGAGTCCAGTACTGTTATCGCCGTGGAGAGGTGATTAAAGACGCCGCAAATGGGTTGGAAGTTCAAGAATTGGCGTTGGCATTGGCTACTTGTAGCAGTAATATGTCTGACGTTGTTATGGCAAAGCGAAACGTTGGTTTGTTAACTGATCCCAATGGTCACTATCCCAAGATATTTTCAACAAACCTTGATGTTTCAAAGTGTTGGGCTCAGGTCAAACAACTCCGTATGGCGCAGAGTATTGTTTTGGAATTGGCTGGTATTTTGACTGGTCGTGATAGACAAATTGCTGTGCATGCAAACAGATTTATAGAAAATCAGCTAATAACGAGAAATTCTGACTCGATTGACTTGTCTACTGCTAAAGGTGTTTTGAATCGTCTTTCTAATGTCATTGATATTCACTTTAAGGATTCGTACCTTGCAGTTCTATTTAAAAATGCTAAGAAGTGTGAAGTGTTAGGCAAAGAACTTGACACATTTACTGAGGCTGTAGGTTGATACCTAACATTTTTATCAAGAGAATATGCGCTGACAAGATTATTGCCTTTGTTCCCCAAGATAAATACCAATATACAAAAAAGCCGCCGGATTCCCGGCGGCTTTTTCATTTCGGGCCCGCGGCATCTGCCGCCCCTAGCCCTTACCCTTTAAACACTTCCTCCCACAACGCCCGTACCGCGGCGATGCGCTCCGCCACCGACTCCCTTGCCACCCGGCTCTTGGGGCTGCCGTTGAGGCGTTTGGCGTGTTGCAGGCGGCGGTAGTCGCGGTAGGCGTTTTGCACCGGTTCGGCCAGGGCGGCGGGGATCAGGCCGAGGCGGGCGGCGATGCCGAGGAGGGCGATGTTGCCCAGGTTGCCGGTGAGTTCCAGGTGCTCGTGGGCGTGGCCCAGCACCAGGTACTGGATGATGAATTCCACGTCGATGATGCCGCCCGGGTCCTGCTTGATGTCGAATTCGCCCCGGGCCACGGTTTCGGCATCCGAGGCGTTGGCGTCGATCATCTTCTGGCGCATGGCCAGCACTTCTTCCTTGAGCTTGGCCCGGTCCCGGGGCTGGCGCAGGATTTCCTCCCGGATGGCGTCGAAGCCCCGGCCCACGTCCGCGTCGCCGGCGACGAAGCGGGCCCGGGTGAGGGCCTGGTGTTCCCACACCCAGGCGCTGTGCAGCTGGTATTCGCGGAAGGAGGCGAGGGAGGAGACCATGAGGCCGGAATCGCCGTTGGGGCGCAGGCGCAGGTCGGTCTCGAAGAGCAGGCCGGCGGGGGTCTGGGAGGAGAGCCAGGTGTTCACCCGCTGGGCCAGGCGGGCGTAGACCTCTTCGGCCTCCTGGGCGGTGTCCTTCTTTTCGTCGAAGAGGAAGATGATGTCCAGGTCCGAGGCGTAGCCCAGCTCCTTGCCCCCCAGCTTGCCGTAGCCGATGACGG
This sequence comes from Azospira sp. MPR-E4, assembly GCF_058809645.1. Taxonomy (NCBI): domain Bacteria; kingdom Pseudomonadati; phylum Pseudomonadota; class Betaproteobacteria; order Rhodocyclales; family Rhodocyclaceae; genus Azospira; species Azospira sp. MPR-E4. Next base: position 19,143 of record NZ_JBXAST010000041.1, read on the forward strand.
CGAAGACGGGCTCCTCCCGGTGCCGGGTCTTCAGCTTGCCCCAGCACAGGCGCACCGTCTCTGCCACCATGATGTCGGCCAGCTCGGTGAGGTGGTCGGAGATTTTCTCGATGCTGTGCAGGCCGGCCAGGTCCTGGGCCAGCAGGCGGAAGACCTGGGCGTGGTGCATTTCCCGCAGCAGGTCCATTTCCCGTTCCGTGTCGCCGGCGCATTCGTCCAGGGCCCGGCGCAGTTCGCGGCGGAAGCGCTGCCAGTCGGTGGCCACTTCCAGCAGGCGCGGGTCCAGCAGTTCATCCAGCAGGATGGGGTGGCGGGTCAGGTATTCGGCGGCCCAGCTGGAGCCGCCGATGAGTTCGGCCACCTTCTTCAGGGCCTGGGGATACTGCTGCAGCAGGGCCAGGTAGGCGCCGCGGCGGCCGATGGCCTCGAGGAAGGCAAGGCAGCGGGAAAGGGTCAGGTCCGGCGTCGGCGTCGCTGCGGCGGCCTCGATCAGGCGCGGGCCCAGGGCGTCCATGCGTTCCCGGTTGCTGGCTGGCAGCTGCTGGTAGCGGGCGCCGTCGCGGAAGGCCTGCAGCCGTTCCAGGGAGTCCTGCACGTCGGCAAAGCCGAGGCCGGCGAATTTTTCCTGGGCGCCGTCGCATTCCAGGGCGCCCTGCCACAGGGCGGTGAGGGTTTCGCTCTGGGAGCTGGGGGCCTCCGGTTCGGCAAAGACAGCCTCGAAGTGCAGGGAGACCCGCTGGCGATGGCCGTCGAGCACGGCCAGCAGGGCCGGGTAGTCGGCAAAGCCCATGGATCGGGCGATGCGGGCCTGGCCCTCCGCATCTTCGGGCAGGCTGTGGGTCTGCTGGTCGGCAACGTATTGCAGGCGGTGTTCCAGGCGGCGCAGGAAGTCGTAGGCAGTGCTCAGCTCGTCCACCGCCTCCTGGGCCATCAGGCCCCGCTCCGGCAGCAGGGCCAGGACCTGCAGGGTGGGGCGGATCTGCAGGGCGGTGTCGCGGCCGCCGCGGATGAGCTGGAAGACCTGGGCGATGAACTCGATTTCCCGGATGCCGCCGGGGCCCAGCTTGACGTGGTTGGCCATGTCCTTGCGCGCCACCTCGCGGCGGATTTGGGCGTGCAGGTCGCGCATGGCGTTGATGGCGCCGAAGTCCAGGTACTTGCGGAAGACGAAGGGGCGGCCGGTCTGGCTCAGCACCGGGCCCCAGTTGTTCACGTCGTTGGCGCCGGCGTTCATGACCCGGGCCTTGATCCAGGCGTAGCGTTCCCACTCCCGGCCCTGGGTGATGAAGTAGTTTTCCAGGGCGTCCAGGCTGCACACCAGGGGGCCGGAATCGCCGTTGGGGCGCAGGCGCATGTCCACGCGGAAGACCTGGCCGTCGGCGGTGAGGTCTCCCAGGGCGATGATGAGGCGCTTGCCCAGGCGGTGGAAGAAGTCGTAGTTGTCCACCTGGCCGCCGCCGTCGGCGCGGCCGGCGGTCTGGCCTTCTTCCGGATAGACGAAGATGTAGTCCACATCGGAGGAGACGTTCAGCTCCCGTCCGCCCAGCTTGCCCATGCCCACCACCAGCAGGCGCTGGGGCCGGCCCTGGCTGTCCAGGGGTTCGCCGTACTGCTGCACCAGGCTGCGGTGCACGAAGTCCAGGGCGAAGTTGGTGGTGATGTCGGCCAGCAGGGTCATGGTTTCCACCACCTCCTGCAGGGGCGCGGCGGCGGCCAGGTCGCGGATGATGAGATGGGCCATGACCCGCTGGCGCAGGCGGCGCAGCACCGGCTTCAGAGCTTCCTCGTCGGCCGGGGCGGCCTGGGCGATCCACTCCTCCAGGTCGGCGGCGGTGAGGGGGCGCTGCCAGGATTCGGCCAGGATCGGCACCAGTTCGCCGCGGCAGGAGAGCAGCTGGCGCAGGTAGGCACTGTGGTCCAGGGCGGGTTGCCAGGCGGCGGGAAAAGTCGTGTCGGCGGCGGGGGCGGGAGCGGCGTTATTGTTGGAATCGTTATTCATCAGGGAATCATCCGGTTATATCCGGGGTTTCCGGGGGTGGCTGGGTTAAAATCCACCCCTTCGCCCAGAACTTGCCATTGTAGTGACCCGCCCAATACCTTTGCAAAGCGCCGCCGCCATCGTTGCCGTCGCCTCCGCCCTGTTGCCGGTCGAGGCCCATGACTGATTCCGTCCTGCGGTCGGCCCTTTACCACCGCCTGCACGCCCTCCTGCCCTTCCTCGTCAGTCCCCGGGCGCGCCAGTTCTGGCGCCGCGCCGGCCGCCTGGCCCTGGTGGCGGGGGTGGTGGTCTACTTCGTCTTCGCCTTCCTGGTGCTGGCCCTGCGCTACTGGGTGTTGCCCAACGTGGGCAACTACCGGGCCGACATCGAACAGGCGGTGAGCCAGGCCGTCGGCCTGCCGGTCACCATCGGCCACATCGACGCCGGCTGGCGCGGCCTGCGCCCCGAGCTGACCCTGGCCGACGTGCGGGTGGCCGACAGGCAGGGCTATCCGGCCCTGGCCTTCGAGCGGGTGGAGAGCGTGCTCTCCTGGTGGAGCGTGCCCCACCTCTCGCCCCGCCTGCACCTGCTGGAAATCAGCGAGCCGACCCTGCTGGTGCGGCGCCTCGCCGACGGCCGCTTCGAGGTGGCCGGCATTCCCCTGGACGACGGCAAGAGCGACGGCAGCGCCCTGCACTGGGTGCTGAGCCAGGAGCGCATCCACATCAAGGACGCCACCATCGTCTGGGAAGACCTGCAGCGGGGTGCCCCGCCCCTGACCCTGGAGGCGGTGAATTTCCTCCTGGAAAACCGGGGCCGCCGCCACCGTTTCGGCCTCTCTGCCCTGCCGCCGGCGGAGCTGGCTTCCCGCCTCGACCTGCGGGGCGACCTGCGGGGCTCCGATCCGCAGCAGCTGGAGGACTGGAGCGGCGAGCTGTACACCGAATTCGTGCACACCGACCTGGCGGCCTGGCAGGCCTGGGTCGATTACCCCGTTTCCCTGCCCCAGGGCAGCGGCGCCCTGCGCCTGTGGCTGGAGGTGGAAAAGGGCCTGCCGGTGGCCGCCACCGCCGACGTGGGCCTGCAGGACCTGCGCCTGAAGCTGGCCAAGGACCTGCCGGAACTGGACCTGCTGCGCCTGGCGGGCCGCATCAGCGGCGAGCGGCGCAACGGCGACACCCGCTTCTCCGGTAAGCGGGTCGGCCTTGCCACCCGGGACGGCACCAGCCTGGAACCCACGGATTTCGCCTTCTCCTGGCAGGAGGGCGGCCTTTTCTCCGACCGCCGTCGTGGCAGCGCCGCCGCCACCACCCTGGACTTGGGCGCCCTGGCGGCCCTGGCCGAGCACCTGCCCCTGGGGGCCGAGGTGCGCCAGTGGCTGAACGACTACGCCCCCCGGGGCCTGGTGCGGGACCTCAAGGCCAGCTGGACGGAAAACGAGGGCAAGCCTCAGGACTACAACCTCAAGGCCCGCTTCGACGGCCTCGGCATCAAGGCCAGCAGCCGCTTCCCGGGCTTTTCCGGCATGAGCGGCACGGTGGACGCCGGGGACCGGGGCGGCAGCCTCACCCTGCGCTCGGCCAAGGCCCAGCTGGAACTGCCCCAGGTCTTCCCCGATCCGCGCCTGGCGGTGGATGCCCTCAACAGCCAGGTCAGCTGGAAGATCGACGGCAGCCGCCTCGACGTCAGCCTGGACAGCCTCACCTTCAACGGCCCCGACGCCACCGGTTCGGCCCAGGGCACCTACCGCCTCAGCGGCGACGGCCCCGGCAGCATCGACCTCACCGCCGGCATCAGCAAGGCCGACGGCACCGCCGTCTGGCGCTACATGCCCAAGGTGGTGTCCCAGGACGCCCGGGACTGGCTGAAGAGTTCCATCACCGGCGGCACCGCCTCCGAGGCCAAGCTGGTGCTCAAGGGCGACCTGGCCCGCTTCCCCTTCCTCGACCCCAAGGACGGCCAGTTCCTGGTCACCGCCCGCATCAACGGCGCCACCCTGGAATACGCCTCCGGCTGGCCCCGCATCGACGACATCCAGGGCTCCCTGCGTTTCGAGGGCGCCCGCATGCTGATCGAAGCCAGGAGCGCCAAGCTGCTGGGGGCCCGCCTCTCCGGCGTCAAGGCCGAGATCGCCGACCTGGAGGCGCCGGAGGAGCTGCTCAGCATCACCGGCAAGGCCGAAGGCCCCACCGGCGAATTCCTCAAGTTCATCGACCAGAGCCCGGTGGGCGACAAGATCGACAACTTCACCGACGGCATGAAAGCCCAGGGCGAAGGCCGCCTCAACCTGCAGCTGGAACTGTTCCTGCGCCGCATGGCCGACAGCCGCATCAAGGGCGACTACGAATTCCTCAACAACCAGGTGACGGTGGAGCCGGGCCTGCCGCCGATCACCCAGGCCAACGGCCGCCTGCACTTCACCGACGCCGGCATCAGCGTCAAGGAAATCACCGGCCAGTTCCTCGGCGGCCCCATGAAGCTCTCCGCCAGCAACGAGGGCGACAAGGTGCTGGTCAATGCCTCCGGCAGCCTCACCGCCGCTGCCCTGCGCCGCCAGCTGGATCTTCCCCTGTTCGACAACGTCTCCGGCAGCGCCGCCTGGAAGGGCGAGGTGCGGGTGCGCAAGAAGACGGCGGAGCTGGTGGTGGATTCCGACCTCAAGGGTCTGGCCTCCAGCCTGCCCGAGCCCTTCAACAAGAGCGCCGCCGCCGCCCTGCCCCTGCACCTGGAGCGGGGCGCCCTGGCCGAAACCGCCCCCCGCAAGGGCGCGCCGGCGTCGGTGGCGAGGGAACAGGTGAAATTCACCCTGGGCAAGCTGGCCAGCGCCCACATCATCCGCCGCCGGGAAGCCGCCGGCCCGGTCACCGAGCGCGGCGCCATCGCCATCGGCGAAGGCCTCAGCCTGCCCGAGCGGGGCCTCGCCCTGACGGTGAACCTGCCCAGCGTGGATGCGGATTTCTGGCGCAAGGCCCTGACCCCGGCCAACGGCAACGGCGGCAGCGCCAGTAGTGGCGGCAGCGCTGCGGCCGGCGAGTCGGCGGCGCCCCTCTCCCTGGCGGTGCTGAAAACGCCCCTGCTGGACATCTCCGGGCGACGCCTGCACGACGTCACCCTGAAGGCGGCGCCCGCCGGCAACAGCTGGCAGGTGGAGGTCAACGCCAAGGAAGCCGCCGGCCAGATCAACTGGGACGGCGCCGGCCAGGGCAGGGTCAAGGCCCGCCTCAAATACCTGACCCTGCCGGAAAGCACGCCCCAGCAGGAAGCCATGCAGCGCCTGGGCGAGGCCGAGAGCCAGGACGAACTGCCGGGCCTGGACATCGTTGCCGACAGCTTCATCCTGGGCAGCCGCCGCTTCGGCAAGCTCGAACTGCTGGCCCGCAACGAAGGCCGGGTGTGGCGCCTGGACAAGGTGCTGCTCTCCAGCCCGGACGGCTCCATCAACGGCAAGGGCCTGTGGCGCACCGACCCCCGGGGCGCCCACCGCACCGATGTGGAGTTCAGGCTGGAAGCGGGGGATGCCGGCAAGTACCTGGACCGCCTGGGTTTCCCCGGCACCCTCAAGCGGGGCAGCGCCACCCTGGCGGGCAAGCTGGCCTGGAACAACACGCCCACCAACCTGGACATTCCCAGCCTTTCCGGCGACCTCAAGCTGACGGCGGAGAAGGGCCAGTTCGCCAAGGTGGAGCCGGGCATCGGCAAGCTCATCGGCCTGCTTTCCCTGCAGTCCCTGCCCCGGCGCATCACCCTGGATTTCCGCGACGTCTTCTCCGAAGGTTTCGCCTTCGACAATGTGGAGGGCACCTTCAAGGTGCAGAATGGTCTGATGAAGACCTCGGACCTCAGCATCGACGGTCCGGCGGCCAAGGTGGGCATCAAGGGCGACATCAACCTGGACAGCGAAACCCAGAACCTGCGGGTGCGGGTGCAGCCGGCCCTGGGCAATTCCATTTCCCTGGGGACCGCTGCCCTGGTTAATCCGGTGGCCGGCGTGGCTGCCCTCATCGCCCAGAAAGTGTTGCAGAATCCGGTGGACCAGATTTTTGCTTTCGAATACGCCGTCACCGGCAGCTGGGAAGACCCCAAGGTGGAAAAAGTATCCGCCGCCAAAGCCGATAAATCCGAGAAGGCCAAGACCGATGAATCCGCCAAGCCCTGAGCGCCAGAAGACCGAAAATGCCCTGATCGCCGCCGTGCAGCTGGTGTCCGGCCCCCGGGTCGCCGACAACCTGGCGGCCGCCGCCCACGGCGTCGCCGAAGCGGCGGCCCAGGGCGCCCGCATCGTCGCCCTGCCCGAGTATTTCCCCATCATGGGCATGGCCGAGGGCGACAAGGTCAAGGTGCGGGAAGCCGACGGCCACGGCCCGATCCAGGAATTCCTCGCCGCCACGGCAAAGCAGCACGGCATCTGGCTCATCGGCGGCTCCATTCCCCTGGAGGCGAAGGATGCTGCCAAGGTGATGAATTCCACCGTGGTCTACGACCCGGCCGGCCAGCGCGTGGCCCGCTACGACAAGATCCACCTGTTCGGCTTCCAGAAGGGCCTGGAGCGTTACGACGAGGCCGCTTCCATCGAGGCCGGCAGCGAGCCGGTGGCCTTCGACACGCCCTATGGCCGCATCGGTCTTTCCATCTGCTACGACCTGCGCTTCCCCGAGCTGTACCGCCGCCTGGCGCCGGTGGACCTGATCGTGGTGCCCGCCGCTTTCACCGAAACCACCGGCCGCGCCCACTGGGAAATCCTGTTGCGGGCCCGGGCCATCGAGAACCAGTGCTACGTGCTGGCCGTGGGCCAGGGCGGCAAGCACGAGAACGGCCGGGAGACCCACGGCAACAGCATGATCGTGGACCCCTGGGGCACCATCGTGGACCGCAAGCTGAAAGGCCCCGGCGTGGTCCTGGGCCTGCTCGACCACGGCTGCATCGCCGAGACCCGGGCCAACCTGCCGGCCCTCAAGCACCGGGTGCTGTGATCCTTCCGTTATCCACGCAGAGCCAGGACTAGATCGCTAAAAACTCTGTGAACTCTGTGCCCTCTGTGGCAAAAGTTTTTTAAGGCTTTAGGTTTCCCCATGAGCAAGATCATCAAGCAAGCCGAATCCCTGTTGCTGACCCCCTACGGCCTGGACGACAAGCGCCTGTCCGAGGTTTTCGGCCAGATCATGAAGAACGACGTGGATTACGCCGACCTCTACTTCCAGTACAGCCGGGCCGAGGCCTGGAGCCTGGAGGAGGGCATCGTCAAATCCGGCAGCTTCAACATCGACCAGGGCGTCGGCGTGCGCGCCATCTCCGGCGAGAAGACCGCCTTCGCCTACTCCGACGACATCAGCCGCAACGCCCTCGGCGACGCTGCCGCCGCCGTGCGCGCCATCGGCGCCGCCGGCCAGTCGGGTACGGCGCCCAAGCTGAAGGGGCGCAAGGGCCACGGCCTCTATCCGGCCCAGGACCCCATTCCCTCCCTGCAGGCCGCCGACAAGGTGAAACTGCTGGAACGCCTGGAAGGCTACGCCCGGGCCATCGATTCCCGCGTCACCCAGGTCATGGCCTCCCTCGCCAGCGAATACGACGTGGTGCTGGTGGCCGGCAGCGACGGCCGTCTGGCCGCCGACGTGCGGCCCCTGGTGCGGGTCTCCGTCACCGTCATCGTGGACGGCGGCAAGGGCAAGCGGGAGCAGGGCTCCGCCGGCGGCGGCGGCCGCTACGACTACGGCTATTTCAGCGAGGAAGTGCTCAAGCGCTACGCCGCCGAAGCCGTGCATCAGGCCGTCACCAACCTGGACGCCCGGCCCGCGCCGGCCGGCACCATGACCGTGGTGCTCGGCCCCGGCTGGCCCGGCATCCTGTTGCACGAAGCCATCGGCCACGGCCTCGAGGGCGATTTCAACCGCAAGGGCTCCTCCGCCTTCTCCGGCCGCATCGGCGAGCGGGTCGCCGCCAAGGGCGTCACCGTGGTGGACGACGGCACCCTGCCGGACCGCCGCGGCTCCCTCAACATCGACGACGAGGGCAACCCCACCCGCCGCACCGTGCTGATCGAGGACGGCATCCTGAAAGGCTACATGCAGGACTCCCTCAACGCCCGCCTCATGGGCGTCGAGCCCACCGGCAACGGCCGCCGCGAATCTTTCGCCCACCTGCCCCTGCCGCGCATGACCAACACCATCATGCTGGCCGGCGACAAATCGCCGGAGGAAATCCTCAAGTCGGTGAAGAAGGGCATCTACGCCGTCAATTTCGGCGGCGGCCAGGTGGACATCACCAGCGGCAAGTTCGTCTTCTCCATGTCCGAAGCCTACATGGTGGAAAACGGCAAGGTGCTCTACCCGGTGAAGGGCGCCACCCTCATCGGCAACGGCCCGGACGCCCTGACCCGGGTGAAGATGATCGGCAACGACCTGGGCCTGGACCCGGGCGTCGGCACCTGCGGCAAGGACGGCCAGTCCGTGCCCGTGGGCGTGGGCCAGCCCACCCTGCGCATCGACGGCCTCACCGTCGGCGGCACCGCCTGAGTACCCGGCCCGGGGCCCCGGGCGTTGTTGTGTCGCCTTGCCGTAGTTGCGTACTGTCTGCGGCGACACGCCTGGCCCGCGGCCCCGGGCCTGACGCTCAGGCTGCGTCCCCGGGGGGCCGCCGCTTGGTGTCCGCCGGGCCGGTTCTGGAACCTGGGGGCCGGCCGTGGGGTCTCTCCCTGATCCGGCCCCGTAATGGAGGAGAAAGCATCATGACCGTGCATCGCCGCCTATTCCCGCTCCTGCTGCCCCTGGCCCTGCTGGCCGGCTGCGCCAGCGCCCCTCCCGACGGCACCGCCACCCCCAAGCTGGCCCGCCTCACTCCCGAGCAGATGCAGCGCCTGGCGCCCGACGCGCCCAAGCTGGGCTTCCCCGAACTGGTGGCCATGGCCAAATCCGGCATGAAGGCCGACGCTATCATCGCCCGCCTCAAGGAAACCCAGACCCGCCTTGACCCCACCCCCAGCCAGGTGCTGGACCTGACCCGCCAGGGCTTGCCGGTGGCGGTGCTCGACTACCTGCACGAATACCGGGAAAAGGCCCTGCGGGCCGATCTGGCCACCACCCTGACGGAAAAGGAACAGCAGAACGCCCGGGAGGTGGAGGCCGTGCGGCAGCAGGAGCGGCTGCGGGCCATGCCCTACTACGACCCCTTCTGGGGCCCGCGCTGGGGGCCCTACTACCGCCGGGGCGGGGGCGTCTATTACGGCTGGTGAGCCGGGTTAGCGGGTTTGAATTGGCCGGCGCACCGGGTGCGCCAGGAAGCAGGAAGGACGGGCGTTTCCGCCGGGGCATGGCGGAGATGGCCGTCCTTTTTGTTTGGTGGCGGGGTGGGTGTTTGGATTTTTGGGGATTGGTTGGGCGTGGCTTGTTGATTTTGCGGCTGTGTTCCGCGCCTGACGCGCGGGTTACTTATTCTTGTCTCGCCAAGAATAAGTAACCAACAAGA
>NZ_JBXAST010000042.1:0-28547 GCF_058809645.1 Azospira sp. MPR-E4
GTGGGAAAACAAGCCTTCTGGGGAATCGGGGCTGTTACTCGAACCGCCGGCCTGCCGACATGGGGCGGGCCTTGTTGTGGGTCATTCTCATTAACCCCGATGCGGCGGAAAACCGCACCAGGCAAAGCCCGATCAGGCTAACCGAAGCCCGGTGACTTTTCAAATCACCTACATCCTGCGGGGGCTTTTTTTCGCTTTTGATTCACATCATAAACCTGGGTTTCCGTAGGGGCATAGAGTGGTCGAACCTTGAGCCGGCCCTTCGAGCCGTGCCTGCCGATTGGGGGAATCATCCGTGAATATTTCCAGCATTCTGGTCAACGCCGGGCCGCAGCAGATCGCGGCCGTCGAGGCGGGTCTGGCGACCTTGGCGGGCGTGGAGGTCCACGCCGTCTCCGAAGAGGGCCGCATGATCGTCACCATCGAGAGCGACGGCGACCGGGAAACCACCCAAACCTACGAGGCGATACAGCAGCTGCCGGGCGTCATGTCCCTGGCCATGGTGTATCACCACTTCGAACCTGATCCCGAGAAGGAGTCCTGAGATGAACCTGACCCGTCGCGACTTTATCAAGAGCAGCGCCGTCGCCGCCGCCGCCAACGCCGCCGGCATGGCGGTGCCCGGCGTATCCGAAGCCCTGGCGCAGCAGCCGAAGAATGACGGCATCCGCTGGGACAAGGGCGTCTGCCGCTTCTGCGGCACCGGCTGCGGTGTCCTGGTGGGCACCAAGGACGGCCGCGTGGTGGCCACCCAGGGCGATCCGGAAGCGCCGGTAAACCGGGGCCTCAACTGCATCAAGGGTTACTTCCTCTCCAAGATCATGTACGGCAAGGACCGCCTGACCCAGCCCCTGCTGCGCATGAAGAACGGCCAGTACGACAAGAACGGCGACTTCACCCCCATTTCCTGGGACCAGGCCTACGACATCATGGCCGAGAAGTGCAAGGCAGCCCTCAAGGCCGGCGGCCCGCGCAACATCGCCATGTTCGGCTCCGGCCAGTGGACCATCTGGGAAGGCTACGCCGCCGCCAAGCTGTGGAAGGCCGGGTTCCGCTCCAACAACCTGGACCCCAACGCCCGCCACTGCATGGCCTCCGCCGTGGCCGGCTTCATGCGCACCTTCGGCATCGACGAGCCCATGGGCTGCTATGACGATGCGGAGCACGCCGACGTGTTCGCCCTGTGGGGCTCCAACATGGCGGAGATGCACCCCATCCTCTGGTCCCGCATCACCGACCGCCGCCTCAACGCCAAGCACGTCAAGATCCACGTGCTGTCCACCTTCACCCACCGCTCCTGCGAGCTGGCCGACAACGAGCTGATCTTCAAGCCCCAGTCCGACCTGGCCATCCTCAACTACATCGCCAACTACATCATCCAGAACGGCGCGGTGAACCAGGACTTCGTCAAGAACCACGTCAAGTTCAAGAAGGGCGTCACCGACATCGGCTACGGCCTGCGTCCCAACCACCCCCTGGAACAGGCCGCCGGCAACAACGGCTACCCGGGCCCGGACGGCAAGCCCAAGGGCGACCCCAACAAGGCCACCGACATCTCCTTCGACGAGTTCAAGGCCTTCGTCGCCGAATACACCCTGGACAAGACCCACGAAATTTCCGGCGTGCCGAAGGAAAACCTGGAAGCCCTGGCCAAGGCCTATGCCGATCCCAAGGTGAAGGTCGTTTCCTACTGGACCATGGGCTTCAACCAGCACACCCGGGGCACCTGGGTGAACAACATGATCTATAACGTGCACCTGCTGGTGGGCAAGATCTCCGAGCCTGGCAACGGCCCCTTCTCCCTCACCGGCCAGCCTTCCGCCTGCGGCACGGCCCGGGAAGTGGGCACCTTCGCCCATCGCCTGCCCGCCGACATGGTGGTGGTCAATCCGAAGCACCGGGAAATCACCGAGAAGCTGTGGAAGCTGCCCGCCGGCACCATCCCCGACTGGGTGGGTCTGCACGCCGTGGCCCAGAGCCGCGCCCTGAAGGACGGCAAGGTGGCCTTCTTCTGGTCCACCACCACCAACAACATGCAGGCCGGCCCCAACATCAACGGCGAGGTCTACCCGGGCTGGCGCAATCCGGCCGCCTTCGTGGTGCACTCCGACGTCTATCCCACCGTCTCCGCCCTGGCCGCCGACCTGATCCTGCCCTCCGCCATGTGGATGGAGAAGGAGGGCGCCTACGGCAACGCCGAGCGCCGCACCCAGTTCTGGCGCCAGCAGGTCAAGCCCCAGGGCCAGGCCCGCTCCGACGTGCTGCAGTACGTGGAATTCTCCAAGCGCTTCAAGATGGAGGAAGTGTGGCCCGCCGAACTGCTGGACAAGGCGCCCGAGTACAAGGGCAAGACCCTCTATGACGTGCTCTACGCCAACGGCGAAGTGAACAAGTTCCCCGTCTCCGACCAGCTGAAGGGTTTTGAGAACGAGGAAGGCAAGGTTCTCGGCTTCTACCTGCAGAAGGGCCTGTTCGAGGAGTACGCCGCCTTCGGTCGCGGCCATGGCCACGACCTGGCTGCCTTCGACACCTATCACAAGGCCCGCGGCCTGCGCTGGCCGGTGGTGGACAACAAGGAAACCCTGTGGCGCTTCCGCGAAGGCTACGACCCCTACGTCAAGGCCGGCGAGAAGGTGCGCTTCTACGGCTTCCCCGACGGCAAGGCGGTGGTCTTCGCCCTGCCCTACCAGCCTGCCGCCGAGCAGCCGGATGCCGAGTACGACCTGTGGCTCTGTACCGGCCGCGTGCTGGAGCACTGGCACACCGGCTCCATGACCCGGCGCGTGCCCGAGCTGTACAAGGCCATGCCCGACGCCTGGATCTACATGCATCCGGAAGACGCCAAGAAGCGCGGCCTGCAGCGCGGCGACACGGTCAAGGTGCAGTCCCGCCGCGGCGAGATTTCCACCCGGGTGGAAACCCGGGGCCGCAACAAGCCGCCCCTGGGTCTGGTCTTCGTGCCATTCTTCGACGAGCACCGGCTGGTGAACAAGCTGACCCTGGACGCCACCTGCCCCATCTCGAAAGAGACGGACTTCAAGAAGTGCGCCTGCAAGGTGGTCAAGGCCTAAGCACCTACACAACCGGATAAGGCATCAGGGAGGCCGGCGGGGCGGACAGCGAAGTCCGCCCCCAGTCGGTTCCCGCCGCCGGTCACGCCATGAGCGATCTTTCCAACTCCCCTCCTGCCAAGTCCGACAAGGCTGCGGCGGCCCGGCGCCAGTTCTTCGCCGACGCCGGCCGCATGGCCTGCGGCGTCGGTCTGCTGGGTCTCGGCCTGGGCTTCCATGCCAAGCAGGCCCGGGCCCTGCCGCCGGCCGCCCTGCGCCCACCCGGCGCCGGCGCGGAGGAGGACTTTCTCGGTGCCTGCATCCGTTGCGGCCTGTGCGTGCGCGACTGTCCCTATGGCACCCTGTCCCTGGCCCGGCCGGAGCAGCCGGTCTCCACCGGCACGCCCTATTTCGTCGCCCGCCAGGTGCCCTGCGAGATGTGCGAGGACATCCCCTGCGTCAAGGCCTGCCCCACCGGCGCCCTGGACCACGGCCTCACCGACATCAACCAGGCCCGCATGGGCCTGGCGGTCCTGCTCGACCAGGAAACCTGCCTCAATTTCCTCGGCCTGCGCTGCGACGTCTGCTACCGGGTGTGCCCGGTGATCGACAAGGCCATCACCCTGGAGCTGCGGCCCAATACCCGCACCGGCCGTCACAGCATGTTCATTCCCACGGTGCATTCCGAGCACTGTACGGGCTGCGGCAAATGCGAGCGCTCCTGCGTCCTCGAAACCGCCGCCATCAAGGTCCTGCCCGTGCCCCTGGCCAAGGGCGAGCTGGGCCAGCACTACCGGGTCGGCTGGGAGGAAGAGAAGAAGGCCGGCCATTCCCTGGTGGACGACAAGGGCCTGGGCGACCTGCCGGACCGCATGCCTGAAGGCGCCCGTCTGGAGGGCCACTTCGACCCGGCCAGCCAGGGAGGCCCGTCCCTCGCCCCCGGCAAGCCGGCCACCCCGGGCAGCGGCGTCGATAGCCTGGCGCCGAGCATCCCCGGTGCCGACGCCCATGGACCGGGCGTTCCGGCCATACCCCAGAACATCCCCGGTGGCGGCCTGCCCAACCGGCTTTCCGACGAGGCGGCGCGATGAGCTTCCTCTCTCCCCGTTTCCCCGCCGCTCTGGCCGCCAAGGGCCGGCTCGGCGCCAACCGCTGGCTGCTGCTGCGGCGCCTGTCCCAGGTCGGCATCCTGGGCCTGTTCCTGCTCGGCCCCCTGGCCGGCCTGTGGCTGGTCAAGGGCAACCTCAGCTACAGCCTGACCCTGGACACCCTGCCCCTGGCCGATCCCCTGCTGGTGCTGCAGGTGCTGTTCTCCGGCCATCGCCCCGAGGGCCTGGCCCTGCTCGGCGCCGCCATCGTGCTCGCCTTCTACTTGCTGGTGGGCGGCCGGGTGTATTGCTCCTGGGTCTGCCCCATGAACCTGGTCACCGACCTGGCCGGCTGGCTACGGGAGCGCCTCGGTCTCAAGGGCAGCGCCCACATCAGTCGCCGCAGCCGCTACTGGATCCTGGGGCTGACCCTGCTGCTGCCCCTGGCCGGCGCCGGCCTGGCCTGGGAGCTGATCAATCCGGTATCCATGCTGCACCGGGGCCTCATCTTCGGCCTGGGCGCCGCCTGGACCGTGGTTCTCGCCATTTTCCTGCTGGACCTGCTGATCATGAGCCGGGGCTGGTGCGGCCACCTGTGTCCGGTGGGCGCCTTCTACGGCCTGCTCGGCCGCACCAGCCTGCTGCGGGTCAGCGCCCGCCGGCGCCAGGACTGCGACGACTGCATGGACTGCTTCGCCGCCTGCCCCGAACCCCAGGTCATCCGCCCCGCCCTCAAGGGCGAGGCCAACGGCACCGGCCCGGTCATCCTGGCCTCTGCCTGCACCAACTGCGGCCGCTGCATCGACGTTTGCGCCAAGGACGTCTTCGTCTTCGGCAGCCGCTTCAACCAGCACACCCAGCGCTGCGCCCCGGCCGGGGAGGCCGAAGGCCAGACAGACCATCGCAAGACCATCCATTGAGGAGCCGACCATGAACCGACTGCACAAACTGACCCTGGCCATCCTGGCCGCCTCCTTCGCCTGCCTGGCACAGGCCGCCGATGCGCCCAAGACCATGCGTGGCGCCGACATTCCCGCCGGCGACCCGGCCCCCGAGGTGAAGGCCTACGCCGGCAAGAAGCCGGGCCTGCAACAGCCCATCGCCCGCACCTACAAGGAGCAGCCGCCGGTGATCCCCCACGCGGTGGACAACTTCGACGAGATCACCCTGGAAGAGAACCAGTGCCTGACCTGCCACGGTCCGGAGAAGTACAAGGAGAAGAAGGCTCCGAAGATCGGCGAGAGCCACTTCATCGACCGGGAAGGCAAGCAGCACGCCGAAGTCACCCACCTGCGCCACAACTGCGTGCAGTGCCACGTGCCCCAGGTGGATGCCCCGCCCCTGGTGGAAAACACCTTCGTCGGCAACATCGCCGCCAGCAAGGACGCCAAGGCCAAGAAGAAATAAGCAGACCGTTGCGCCTGTCGGCAGCAACGGCGATTGCCATCACTTCCGGGTCCGCCCGGTTACAGAGGGAAGCGGAGCACCTGCGGCGGCGGGGCTCCGCTTTTTTTTCGCGCCCCATCGTGCCGGACAGCTGGCGTGAGGCGGCCTCCTCCTCCGTCCGCCCGGAGCCGGTGTCCGCCCTGGAGCATCGCCCCGGGAGCCCCCTTGGGCTCCGCCCCCGGATTCCGGCCCCGGGTACCGCTCGCCCCTCTCCCTGGGCGGCGGTTCGCTCTGTATAATTATGTATTTTTAATTCCACCGATTTCAGGAGCCTCTCCATGTCCCAGCGTCCCTTCAAAGTTCTCGGCATCCAGCAGATCGCCATCGGCGGCCCTTCCAAGGACAAGCTGAAGACCCTGTGGGTCGACATGCTGGGCCTGGAAGTCACCGGCAATTTCGTCTCCGAGCGGGAAAACGTGGACGAGGACATCTGCGCCATGGGCAAGGGCCCCTTCAAGGTCGAAGTGGACCTGATGCAGCCCCTGGACCCGGAAAAGAAGCCGGCGGTGCACACCACCCCCCTCAACCACGTGGGCCTGTGGATCGACGACCTGCCCAAGGCCGTGGAATGGCTGACGGCCAACGGTGTGCGCTTCGCCCCCGGCGGCATCCGCAAGGGCGCGGCCGGTTTCGACATCTGCTTCCTGCACCCCAAGGGCAATGAGGAATCCCCCATCGGCGGCGAAGGCGTGCTGATCGAACTGGTGCAGGCTCCCGCCGAAGTGGTGGACGCCTTCGCCAAGCTGGCCGGCTGAGCAGCACCGCCCACAGGCTTCCGCAATGAAAAAGGCCGCCCGCGGGCGGCCTTTTTCACGTTCACGCTGCCCGCAACGTCCTACTGGCCCACCTGACGGAAGGTGTTGCGGCCGGCCCGCTTGGCTTCGTACATGGCCTCGTCGGCACGCCTGAGCAGGGTCTGGGCGTCCTCCCCGTCCTCCGGATAGAAGGCCAGGCCGGCGCTGGCGGAAACCAGCAGTTCCCGCCCCTCCAGCACCACCGGCCGGCTCATTTCCGCCACCACCTTGGCCGCCACCTGGCGCCCGTCCTCCACCGCCGCCAGGTCCTCCAGCACCAGCACGAACTCGTCGCCGCCCAGGCGCGCCACCGTATCCACCGCCCGCACCGAGCGTTGCAGGCGGTCCGCCAGCACCACCAGCAACTGGTCGCCCACGGCATGACCATGCTCATCGTTGATCGGCTTGAAGCCGTCCAGGTCGATCAGCAGCAGGGCCAGACGGGTGCCGTTGCGCCGACCCACCGCCAGACCGTGGCTGATGCGGTCGTCGAGCAGCAGACGGTTGGCCAGCCCGGTCAGGGGATCGTGCCGCGCCATGCGCTGCAACTGCTGCTCGTTGGCCAGCAGGCGATCGTTGGCGGCGGCCAGGTCCCGGGTCCGTTCCGCCACCCGGGCCTCCAGCAGTTGCTCATTGCTGCGCAGGGCATTGACCAGGTCCTGCTTGCTGTGGAGAGCCTCGCCCTGGGCCAGTTCCCGAGCCAGGCGCTCGGCCTGGATGCGGTCGGCCAGGGCAAAGGAGAGCAGCAGCATCTCCAGGGCCGAACCGATCTGCATGCCGTAGGAAGTGAACAGGGTGGTGGGCAGCCAGCCCAGGTTGCGCAGGGCCATCATGCCCACGCCCACCAGCAGCAGGGACCAGGCCAGGAGGAAGTAGCGGGCCCCCGGGTGGCGCCGCAGCTGGGCATGGACGCCCACCGCCACGGCCACGGCGGAAAAGGCGGCGCCAAGCAGGGAGGTGAGGATGGCGGCCCAGCGGTAAGGCAGCAGGGCCGGACCCAGGGCGGCCACGGCAAAGCCGGCGGCCAGGGCCAGGATCAGCTTGTCGGCCCGGGGATTGCTGTGCCGGGTATTGAGGAAGAGGCGGGTAAAAATGGCGCCGAAGAAGCCGGTGGCGGCAAAGCCCGAGGGCAGGGCCACATTGCCCCAGGCGGGGAAGGCCGGCCAGATGTATTCGTTGCCCAGGCCGTTGAGGGACAGCTGGCCCACCGCCATGCTCACGGCGAAGGCCACATAGACCAGATAGATGCGCTCCCGCAGGGCGAAGAAGAGCAGCAGGTTGTACAGGCCCAGGGCCAGCAGCATGCCGTAGTAAAGGGAGAAGCCGGCGTAGGCGTCCTGGTTGTGCAGGCGGAAGGCATCCGGCGTCCACAGGGTCAGGGGCAAAGTCAGGCTGCCCTCCGACTCGACCCGCAAATACAGGGCGAGTGACTCGCCGGGTCCCAGCTCCAGGGGCAGCACCAGATTGCGGTTGGGATAGGGGCGTTCGGCAAAGGGCAGGCGGTCCCCGGTTAATTGGTAGTCGACGCGGCCGTCGGCCCGGGGCAGGAACAGCTCCACCCGATCGAGGGAGGGAAAGGCGATCTCCAGCAGCCACGGGCTGGAACGCTGCAGGCGGGACTCCAGGGGAATGCGCAGCCAGAAGGCGGAGGAGGAATAGCCGAAGTTCAATTCGCCCAGGGCATGGGCCGGCGCGAAGCGGCCAGCGGCGGCGGCCTGCCGCACGGCGGCCAGGTCGAGCTTGC
Organism: Azospira sp. MPR-E4; assembly: GCF_058809645.1. Lineage (NCBI taxonomy): Bacteria > Pseudomonadati > Pseudomonadota > Betaproteobacteria > Rhodocyclales > Rhodocyclaceae > Azospira > Azospira sp. MPR-E4. Next base: position 8,123 of record NZ_JBXAST010000042.1, read on the forward strand.
CGCCCGGGTCTTCCAGCACTTCCACGTGGGGCACCAGGGCAAAGCTGCCGTCGTCCTGATCCAGCACCAGGGGATGGGCCCGGACGACGGCAGGCAGCAGGAGCAGGAAAAACAGGAGGGCCTGCCACAGCAAGGCCGGGCGGTCTCTGGGAGCCGAGGGGGAGTGGAACACGGATGTCTCCGCTTGTATTTATGCCCGCATTCTAACCACAGACGTCCCCGGGCAGAGGAGTAAAATGCCCCATCCACCGATCCTTCCGCCCCTGCCATGAGCGTTGCCCCGCCCTCCCCCTCCCAGCGTCAGGCCCGCAGCCGTTACCAGCGGGGCATGCTGGCCTGGCTGCAACAGCCGGGGGACCCGGCCGGGCTGCCGGAGATGCGGGCCGCGGTGCGCCACCTGGAAGCCGCCGCCGGCGACTTCGCCCCCTTCTGGCACAGTGCCGAAGTGTTCCTGCGCGCCATCTCCGACGGCACCCTGGCAGTGGATGCGGAATCCCGCCGCCTCTGCGCCCGCATCGACCTGCAGATGCGGGCCGCCCTGAATGGCAGCGAAGCCCCCGAGGGCGGCCTGGCCGAGGAACTGCAGCAGTGCATCCGCCAAGGTGCCGGCCAGCTGCCGCCGGTGACCGAACTGATTTCCCTGATGGCCAAGCCCGAGGCCCCGGACCTGGACGCTGAGGCAGTAGCCGCCTGGAGCGCCGCCGGCAACGCCGCCGTGGCCGCCTGGAATGGGCGCGGCAGCGGCGATCTGGCGCCCTTCCGGCGGGCCCTGATCGACCTCTGCGCCGCCGCCATGAGCCTCAACCTGCCGGAGACCCTGCACCTGGCCGAATCCCTGGCCGGTGTCGGCGACCGCCTCGACGCCCCGGAGGCGGCGGAGGACCCCTACCTGCGCGCCGCCATCGCCGCCGCCCTGGAACTGCTCGGCGACACCCGGGACCTGGGCCTGCCGGTCTTCGCCGAACGGGTGGCCCACGTCGCCCAGCGCCTGGCGGAATGCCGGGAAAGCCAGCGTCCCGCCGTCTCGCCCACCCTGCTGCGCCTCTTTGCCGGCGAAATCGGCGAGCAGGCGGCCCTGATGCGGGAGGAACTGGCCTGCCTGGAGCCGGATGGGGAAGCCCTGGCCGAATCGGCCCACTGCCTGGCGGACCACGCCGCCCACCTGGAACTGGACAGTGCCGAAGCCCTGGCCCAGGGGCTGGCGGCGGCCATCGTCCGGGCCCAGGCCGGCCACGGTTTCGACCACCCGGAAGTCCGCGAGGCCCTGGAAGCGGCCCTGGCCGAGCTGGACACCATGGCCGACTTTCTCCTGGTGGCCCAACCCCTGCCCGAAGCCACGGACATCCTGGAAATCCTGGCCCAGGTCTGACGCGGCACCGCGTCTGCCGCCACCGGCCTCCCTCCCTCGCCGTAATATCCATGTAAGCAACAGGGTATTTACTGGCCTTGCCGGCCCGCCGCCAGACGGCGCAGGCGGGCAGCCAGTCCAGGGAGAAAAAAATGAACCAGATGCCGCTAGTACCGCCCGGTAGGGACACCCTGCCCAGGATCGAACGCCTGTTGCGCCGCGAGCTGGCGCTGTTCTTCACCCTGTGCGCCCTCCTCGGCGCCTTCCTGGCCTACGGCGCCCTGCGCACCCTGGCCTCGCCCTCCGCCCCGCCCCATCCCGTGCTGCAGGCCCGGGCCGACGTCCGGCCATAAAAAAAGGGCCGGTAGAACCGGCCCTTGGGCAATCCTGCCGCCGTCACCTGAGGGCGACGGCGGGCGGGATGAGGCGGCAGCAGCCGCTTATTCGAACTCGATGATGATTTCGTCCACCGACAGGCTGGAGCCGGCGGTGACGGAGATCTTCTTCACCTTGCAGTCCTGTTCGGCCTTGAGGATGTTCTCCATCTTCATGGCTTCGATGACGGCCAGCTTCTCGCCGGCCTTCACTTCCTGGCCGACGGCGACGGACACTTCGCGCAGCAGGCCCGGCATGGGGGACAGCAGGAACTTGGAGAGGTCGGGAGCGGCCTTTTCCGGCATGAGGGCCAGCAGTTCGGCGGCGCGGGCAGACATCACCATCATGTCGGCGCGGGTGCCCCAGTGGAACAGCTGGTAGGTCATGCGGTGGCGTTCCACCTGCAGGGTGAATTCCTCGCCGTTGCAGGTACCGTTGAACAGGGACTGACCCTGGCGCCAATCGGAGAGAAGCTCGTACTTCTCGCCGTTGTAGGTCACCAGATAGCCGCCCTCGATGGGCTTGGCCACCACGGGGTGACGTTCGCCGTTGCGGATCACCACCCACTCGTCGCCCACCTTGCGCTCGTGGCCCGGCAGCTGGCCGGAAACCTGGGCGGCGCGGTCGATGTAGCGGCGATGCACGAAGGCGGCGACGCCGATCAGCAGGGCCGGATCGTCGTGGGGCACCATGGAGGCGTCGAAGCCCTTCGGGTATTCCTTGGCGATGAAGCCGGTGTCGAAGATGCCGGACTGGAAGCGGGCGTGCTGCATCAGGGCGGCCTGGAACGGGATGTTCGAGGAGATGCCGCGGATGACGAAGCCGTTCAGGGCGTCACGCATGCGGGCGATGGCCTGCTCGCGGGAAGCGCCGTGCACGATCAGCTTGGCGATCATGGAATCGTAGTACATGGAGATTTCGCCGCCGTCGTAGACGCCGGTATCCACACGCACCTGACCGTCCACCTCGGCCGGCGGCTGGAATTTCACCAGGCGGCCGGTGGAGGGCAGGAAGCCGCGGAAGGGGTCTTCCGCGTTGATCCGGCACTCCATGGCCCAGCCGTTGATCTGCACGTCGGCCTGGGTCAGGGGCAGCTTCTCGCCGTAGGCGACGCGGATCATCTGTTCCACCAGGTCGAGGCCGGTGATCAGTTCGGTGACGGGGTGCTCCACCTGCAGACGGGTGTTCATCTCCAGGAAGTAGAACTCCTTGGTGGCACCGGAGACCACGAACTCCACCGTACCGGCGGATTCGTAATTCACGGCCCGGGCCAGGGCCACGGCCTGCTCGCCCATGGCCTTGCGCATCTCGGGATCGACGAAGGGGCTCGGTGCCTCTTCGATGACCTTCTGGTGCCGGCGCTGGATGGAGCAGTCGCGCTCGTTCAGGTACACGTAGTTGCCGTGGGAGTCGCCCAGCACCTGGATTTCGATGTGGCGGGGTTCCAGCACGTACTTCTCGATGAAGACGCGGTCGTCGCCGAAGGAGTTGCGGGCCTCATTGACGCAGGAGGAGAAGCCTTCGTGGGCTTCGGCGTCGTTGTAGGCCACGCGCAGGCCCTTGCCGCCGCCGCCGGCGGAGGCCTTGATCATCACCGGGTAGCCAATCTTCTTGGCGATTTCCACGGCAGCGTCGGGGCCGTCGATGGCATCGTTGTAGCCGGGAATGGTGTTGACCTTGGCTTCGATGGCCAGCTTCTTGGACTCGATCTTGTCGCCCATCTTGGCGATGGAGTAGTGCTTGGGACCGATGAACTTGATGCCTTCCTCTTCCAAACGGCGGGAGAACTCGGCGTTCTCGGAGAGGAAGCCGTAGCCGGGGTGCACCGCTTCAGCGCCAGTCTGCTTGCAGGCGGCGATGATCTTGTCGGCGACCAGGTAGGATTCCTTGGAAGCGGCCGGGCCGATGCAGACGGCTTCGTCGGCCATCTCCACGAACAGGGCGTCCTTGTCGGCCTCGGAGTAGACGGCGACGGTCTTGATGCCCATCTTGCGGGCGGTCTTGATGACGCGGCAGGCGATTTCGCCGCGGTTGGCAATCAGGATTTTCTTAAACATGTTTTAGTCCTTCCCGTCGCTTACAGCGGAATGTTGCCGTGCTTGCGCCACGGGTTGTCGAGTTTCTTGTCACGCAGCATGGCCAGGGAACGGCAGATCCGCTTGCGGGTCTCGTTGGGCATGATGACGTCGTCGATGAAGCCACGGGCACCGGCCACGAAGGGGTTGGCGAACTTGGCCTTGTATTCGGCTTCGCGCTCGGCCAGCTTGGCGGGGTCGTTCTTCTCTTCGCGGAAGATGATTTCCACGGCGCCCTTGGGGCCCATCACGGCGATTTCGGCGCTGGGCCAGGCCAGGTTCACGTCGCCGCGCAGGTGCTTGGAGGACATCACGTCGTAGGCGCCACCGTAGGCCTTGCGGGTGATCAGGGTGACCTTCGGCACAGTGCATTCGGCGTAGGCGTAGAGCAGCTTGGCGCCGTGCTTGATGATGCCGCCGTATTCCTGGGAAGTACCGGGCATGAAGCCGGGCACGTCCACCAGGGTCACCACGGGGATGTTGAAGGCGTCGCAGAAGCGCACGAAGCGGGCAGCCTTGATGGAGGACTTGATGTCCAGGCAGCCGGCCAGCACCAGGGGCTGGTTGGCAACGATGCCGACGGGGTGGCCATCCATGCGGGCGAAGCCGGTGATGATGTTCTTGGCGTAGTCCGGCTGGATCTCGAAGAAGTCACAATCATCAACCATCTTGATGATCAGTTCCTTCATGTCGTAGGGCTTGTTGGCGTTGTCCGGCACCAGGGTGTCGAGGGAGAAGTCCAGACGCTCGGCAGGATCGTTGGTCTTCTGCACCGGGGGCTTTTCCCGGTTGTTGGCGGGCAGGAAGTTCACCAGGCGACGCAGGTAGTTCAGGGCTTCCACGTCGTTCTCGAAGGCCAGGTCGGCCACACCGGACTTGGTGGTGTGGGTCACGGCGCCGCCCAGTTCCTCGGCGGTCACTTCTTCGTGGGTCACGGTCTTCACCACTTCGGGACCGGTGACGAACATGTAGGAGGAATCCTTCACCATGAAGATGAAGTCGGTCATGGCCGGGGAATACACGGCGCCGCCGGCACAGGGGCCCATGATCATGGAGATCTGGGGGATCACGCCGGAGGCCATGACGTTGCGCTGGAACACGTCGGCGTAGCCACCCAGGGAGGCAACGCCTTCCTGAATACGGGCGCCGCCGGAGTCGTTCAGGCCGATCACGGGAGCGCCGACCTTCATGGCGTGGTCCATGACCTTGCAGATTTTCTCGGCATGGGTCTCGGAAAGGGAGCCGCCGAAGACGGTGAAGTCCTGGGAGAAAACGAAGACCAGACGGCCGTTGATGGTGCCGTAGCCGGTGACGACGCCGTCACCCGGGTTCTTGGTCTCGGCCATGCCGAAGTCGGTGCAGCGGTGCTCCTTGAACATGTCCCATTCCTCGAAGGAATCGGGATCGAGCAGCAGCTCGAGGCGTTCGCGGGCGGTCAGCTTGCCCTTCTTGTGCTGGCTGTCGATGCGCTTCTGGCCACCGCCGAGGCGGGCGGCTTCGCGCTTTTTCTCCAGCTCGTGAATGATGTCGTGCATGTGGACTTCTCCCAATGGGTCGAAACAGGGTCGAAAGGTTTGAAACGTTATTCGGATGGCGAATCGGTTCGCAGGTCGCCCAACAGCTTGTAAGCCGCCGCGGCCGGCGTGGTGCGGCCCTGGGTCACCGCTTGGGTGAGCCCGGGCAGGTCCCGGCGCACCGCCGGGTGGTTACGGAAATACTGGCGCAGGCCGGAATCGATCAGGCTCCACATCCAGTCGATGGACTGGCGCTGGCGCCGGGCCTCGAACTCGCCGGTAGGCGTCAGGGCCTGACGGTACTTTTCCACCTGGGCCCAGAAGTCGCCGATGCCTTCCTTGTGCAGGGCCGACAGGGTGATCACCGGCGGCGCCCAGTTGGGGCTGGCGTGGCGCAGCATGTGCAGGGCGTTGTTCCACTGGGCCCGCACCACCTGGGCGGCCCGGGGGTCGATGTCGGCCTTGTTGATGACCACCATGTCGGCAATCTCGACGATGCCTTTCTTGATGGCCTGCAGGTCGTCGCCGGCATTGGGCAGCTGCAGCAGGCAGAACATATCCACCATGCCGGCCACCGTGGTCTCGGACTGGCCGACGCCGACGGTCTCGACGATGATCACGTCGAAGCCGGCGGCCTCGCACAGCAGCATGGCTTCCCGGGTCTTCTCGGCGACGCCGCCCAGGCTGCCGGCGGAGGGGGACGGCCGGATGAAGGCCTCCTCGCGCTGGCACAGGGTTTCCATGCGGGTCTTGTCACCCAGGATGGAGCCGCCGGAGACGGAGGAGGAAGGATCCACCGCCAGCACGGCCAGGCGATGGCCCCGTTCGATCAGGTGGATGCCCAGGGCTTCGATGAAGGTGGACTTGCCGGCGCCGGGGACGCCGGAAATGCCGATGCGGATGGCCTTGCCCGTGTGGGGCAGAAGGGAGGCGAGCACCTGCTGGGCCCGCACCTGATGGTCGGCCCGGCTGGACTCGATCAGGGTGATGGCCTTGGCCAGGGCCCGGCGCTGACGCGCCAGGACCCCGTCCACCAGGGCCTGGTCGGCCCCGGCGAGGGAGTGCTGCCCCACCGTGGAGGCTTCCGACATCTGCATCGTCAAGGCTTAGCCGCGGGACTTGCGGATTTCTTCCAGGACGCGCTTGGCGGAATCCTCGATGCGGGTGCCGGGACCGAAGATGGCCTTGGCGCCTGCGGCGTAGAGGGTGTCGTAATCCTGGGCGGGAATGACGCCGCCGGCGAAGACGATGATGTCGTCGGCGCCCTGTTCCTTGAGGGAGTTCACCAGGGCCGGCAGCAGGGTCTTGTGACCGGCAGCCAGGGAGGAGACACCGATGGCGTGCACGTCGTTTTCCACGGCCTGGCGGGCGGCTTCTTCCGGGGTCTGGAAGAGGGGGCCCATGTCGATGTCGAAGCCCAGGTCGGCGAAGGCGGTGGCCACCACCTTGGCGCCACGGTCGTGGCCGTCCTGGCCCAGCTTGGCGATCATGATGCGGGGGCGACGGCCTTCTTCTTCGGCAAACTTGGCGATGTCGGCCTTGATGGATTCCCAGCTTTCCTGTCCTTCCACGACGCCTCCATAAACACCGGAAATGGTCTGGTTGTTGGCACGGAAGCGGCCGAAGACCTTTTCCAGGGCATCGGACACTTCGCCCACGGTGGCGCGCAGGCGGATGGCCTTGACGCTCAGGTCCAGCAGGTTGCCCTCGCCGCTCTCGGCGCACTGGGTCAGGGCATCCAGGGCGGCCTGCACGGCGGCGCTGTCGCGGCTGGCGCGGATCTTCTTCAGGCGGGCGATCTGGGCTTCGCGCACGGCGTGGTTGTCGATGTCCAGAATGTCGATCTGGTCTTCCTTGGCCAGCTTGTACTTGTTCACGCCGACGATGACGTCCTTGCCGGAGTCGATGCGCGCCTGCTTGTCGGCGGCGCAGGTTTCCACCTGCATCTTGGCCCAGCCGGATTCCACGGCCTTGGTCATGCCGCCCATGACTTCGATCTCCTGGATGATGCTCCAGGCCTTGTCGGCCATGTCCTGGGTCAGCTTTTCCATCATGTAGGAACCGGCCCAGGGGTCCACCACGTTGGTGATGTGGGTTTCTTCCTGGATGATCAGCTGGGTGTTGCGGGCGATGCGGGCGGAAAACTCCGTCGGCAGGGCGATGGCTTCGTCCAGGGCGTTGGTGTGCAGGGACTGGGTGCCGCCGAAGACCGCCGCCATTGCTTCGATGGTGGTGCGCACCACGTTGTTGTACGGGTCCTGCTCGGTGAGGGACCAGCCGGAGGTCTGGCTGTGGGTGCGCAGCATGAGGGACTTGGCGCTCTTCGGGTTGAACTGGCTCATGATGCGGTGCCACAGCATCCGGCCGGCGCGCATCTTGGCGATTTCCAGGTAGAAATTCATGCCCACGGCCCAGAAGAAGGACAGGCGGCCGGCGAAGGCATCCACGTCGAGGCCGGAGGCGATGCCGGTGCGCACGTATTCCATGCCGTCGGCCAGGGTGAAGGCCAGTTCGATGGCCTGGTTGGCGCCGGCTTCCTGGATGTGATAACCCGAGATGGAAATCGAGTTGAACTTGGGCATGTGCTGGGCGGTGTAGCCGAAGATGTCGGAGATGATCTTCATCGACGGCTTGGGCGGATAGATATAGGTGTTGCGGACCATGAACTCCTTCAGGATGTCGTTCTGGATGGTGCCGGACAACTGTTCCTGGGAGACGCCCTGCTCTTCGGCGGCGACGATGTAACCGGCCAGGATGGGCAGCACGGCGCCGTTCATGGTCATGGAAACGGAAATCTTGTCGAGGGGGATGCCGTCGAAGAGGATCTTCATGTCCTCGACGGAATCGATGGCCACGCCGGCCTTGCCGACGTCGCCCAGGACCCGGGGATTGTCCGAGTCGTAGCCGCGGTGGGTGGCCAGGTCGAAGGCCACGGAGACGCCCTGGCCACCGGCGGCCAGAGCCTTGCGGTAGAAGGCGTTGGATTCTTCGGCGGTGGAGAAGCCGGCGTACTGGCGGATGGTCCACGGCCGCACGGCGTACATGGTGGCCTGGGGACCGCGCAGATAGGGAGCGAAGCCGGGCAGGGTGTCGGCGTAGGGCAGATCCTCCACGTCCTTCTTGGTGTACAGGGGCTTGACGGTCAGGCCTTCCGGCGTGATCCAGTTGAGCGCATTGACGTCGCCGCCGGGAGCGGACTTGGCGGCGGCCTTGGCCCAGGCGTCCAGGTTGTCGGAATTGGGCAATTGGGGCTTGGATGCGTCGGCAGACATGTCAGACCTTTCTCGGTACACCCGCCGCATGCCAGGGGCGCTGCGACGGCTAGATTTTCGATTCTACGCCGCCCAAACAGGCGGCGGGGAAGGGCTTGCTAAGGGAGCGCCGGCAGCCATGAACCCGCTTTTCGGCCAGCTTGACATCCCGAACCCTGGATAATACTGTATCCATAATTATGAATGCAATACTTGCCAACTGGGCTATAATTGCGCCCTGCTTGCGGCTTGCGTAATGCTTGGCTTATTACGTAACGCATAGGGCAAAGACACCAGACTCTGCGTCCGGATTTTCTATATCCTGCTGAATTTCTGTCCCACCGATCGTTCATGAACGCCATCCGTATCGCCCAGCCCGCCCTCTACGAAGAAGTGGCCGAGCGCCTGCGTCAGCGCATCTTTTCCCATGAACTGCCGCCCGGCACCTGGATCGACGAGCAGGCCCTGGCCGAAGACTACGGCATCTCCCGCACCCCCCTGCGCGAGGCCCTGAAGGTGCTGGCCTCCGAAGGCCTGGTGACCCTCAAGCCGCGCCGCGGCTGCTACGTCACCGAGCTGTCCGGGGGCGACATCCAGGAGATCTTCCCCATCATCGCCATGCTGGAAGGCCGTTGCGCCTTCGAGGCCACCCAGAAGGCCACCCCGGCCGACGTGGCCCGCCTGCAGGCGATCCAGGACATCCTGGAAAAGGCGGCCGCCACCGGCAACATTCCGGCCTACTTCGAGGCCAACCAGAATTTCCACCTGACCCTCTGGGAAATCGCCGGCAACCGCTGGCTGCTGCAGGTGATCCAGGATTTGCGCAAGGTCCTCAAGCTGACCCGCTACCAGTCCCTGTCCGTGGACGGCCGCCTGAAGAAGTCCATGGAAGAACACCGGGAACTGCTGGCCGCCATCACCGCCAAGGACCCGGAGCTGGCCGAGAAGGTCATGAAGAGCCACCTCATCGCCGGCAGCGAAGCCATGGCCAAGGCCACCAGCCGCTGAGCCCCACCCGCCGCACACCCCGGGGCTGCCTGTGCAGCCCCTGTTTTTTTCCACCCCCGCCTTGAAAGAACCGCCATGTCCGGACGCATTCTCGTCTCCCGTGACGGCGACATCGCCACCGTCACCCTCTCCAACCCGGAGAAGCTCAACGCCGTTAACTACGCCATGTGGTGCGACCTGGCCGCCGTCATGTCCGAACTCTCGGCCGACTCCAGCCTGCGCTGCGTCGTCCTCACCGGTGCCGGCGAAGCCTTCGCCGCCGGCGGCGACATCGAGGAATTCCTGGTCAAGCGCACCAATCTGGAACAGGCCCTGCACTACCACGACAAGGTGGGCGCCGCCCTGGATGCGGTGCGCGACTGCCCCCACCCCACCGTGGCCCTGATCCGGGGCGCCTGCATCGGCGGCGGCCTGGAGATCGCCGGCAACTGCGACCTACGCATCGCCGGCGAAGGGGCCAAGTTCGGCGCCCCCATCAACAAGCTGGGCTTCTCCATGTATCCGGGCGAGATGTCCGGCCTGCTGGCCCTGGCCGGCCCCGCCGTGATGTCCGAGATCCTGCTGGAAGGGCGCATCCTCTCTGCCGCCGAGGCCTACGCCAAGGGCCTGCTGACGCGGGTGGTGGCCGATGCCCAGCTGGAGGACGAAGTCACCGCCACCGCTCGCCGCATCGCTGCCGGCGCTCCCCTGGTGGCCCGCTGGCACAAGCAGTGGATGCGCCGCCTGGCTTCCGGCATGCCCCTGACCCAGGAAGAAAAGGCCGCCTCCTTCGCCTTCCTCGACACCGCCGACTACAAGGAAGGCCTGGACGCCTTCCTGGCCAAGCGCAAGCCCGCCTTCAAGGGCTGTTGATCAACAAACTGCGCTGGCCGCCGGCAACGGCAGAAAGAAAAAGCCCCGGGAAACTCCCGGGGCTTTTTTATGACGCTGACGCTGCAGCTGGCGCTTAGTGGTTGCTGGCGCCGGCGGCACCCAGACCGGTCTGGGCACGCACGTACTGGTCGTCGAAGGCTTCGATCTCGCGCTTGGCCTGGGCGCTGGTATCCAGCTTGGAGACCACGAAGGCGATGAGGAAAGCCAGGGGCATGGAGAACAGGGCCGGCTGGTCGTAGGGGAAGATGGCCTGGGCCTTGCCCAGCACGGTCACCCACACGGCCTTGGACAGCACCACGAAGACCACGGCGGCAGTCAGGCCGCAGATGGTGCCGGCGATGGCGCCCTTGGTGGTCAGGCCCTTCCAGTACATGGAGAGGATCAGCACCGGGAAGTTGGCGGAAGCAGCGATGCCGAAAGCCAGACCGACCATGAAGGCCAGGTTCTGCTTTTCGAACATGATGCCCAGGCCGATTGCAGCCAGACCGATGAAGATGGAGGCGATCTTGGACACCTTCAGCTCGGAACCGCCCTTGGGCTTGCCCTTGCAGATCACATTGGCGTAGATGTCGTGGGAGATGGCGGAAGCGCCGGCCAGAGCCAGGCCGGAAACCACGGCCAGGATGGTGGCGAAGGCCACGGCGGAAAGGAAGCCGAGGAAGATGTTGCCGCCGACGAACTTGGCCAGGTGCATGGCCACCATGTTGCCGCCGCCGATCATCTTGCCGCCGACGTTGCCGCCTTCGAAGAACTCGGGGTTGGTGCCGACCAGAACGATGGCGGACATACCCAGCAGCACCACCACCAGGAAGAAGAAGCCGATGAAGCCGGTGGCCACGAACACGGACTTGCGGGCCTGCTTGGCATCCGGCACGGTGAAGAAGCGCATCAGGATGTGGGGCAGGCCGGCGGTACCGAACATCAGGCCCAGGGACAGGGACACGGCATTGACCGGATCGGCCAGCAGGGAACCCGGACCCATGATCTTGGTGCCGTCCTTGTGCACTTCGGTGGCCTTGGTGACCAGGGTTTCGAAATCGAAGCCGAAGTGGGACATGGCCAGCAGCATCATCAGGGTGCCGCCGCCAAGCAGCAGACAGGCCTTGATGATCTGCACCCAGGTGGTGGCGATCATGCCGCCGAAGGTCACATAGACCATCATCAGCACGCCCACCACGACCACGGCCACCTCATAGTCCAGGCCGAAGAGCAGCTTGATCAGCTGGCCGGCGCCGACCATCTGGGTGATCAGGTAGAACAGCACCACGGTCAGGGAGGAGATGGCAGCCACCGTCCGCACCTTGCTCTGGTCGAGACGGTAGGAGGTGATGTCGGCAAAGGTGAAGCGGCCCAGGTTACGCAGGCGCTCGGCCATCAGGAACAGGATGATGGGCCAGCCGACGAAGAAGCCGACGATGTAGACGAAACCGTCATAGCCCTTGGCGAACACCATGGAGGTCAGACCCAGCAGGGTGGCGGCGGACATGTAGTCGCCGGCAATGGCCAGGCCGTTCTGGAAACCGGTGATGCCGCCGCCGGCAGTGTAGAAGTCGGCGGTGGACTTGGTGCGGTTGGCGGCCCAGTAGGTGATGCCCAGGGTGGACAGCACGAAGGCCACGAACATGGCGATGGCGGCCACGTTCAGGGGCTGCTTTTCAGCCTCGCCGACGGTGCCGGGACCGGCATAGGCGGCACCGGCGGCCAGCAGCAGGCCCAGCAGGGGCAGGAAGCGGGACAGGTTACGCATTATTGGGCCTCCTTGGTGGCTTCCTTGATCAGTTCGGCGTTGATTTCGTCGAACTTGCCGTTGGCGCGATGCACGTAGAGGCCGGTCATGACCCAGAACAGCAGCATCATCAGGGCGGCGATGGGCCAGCCGATGGTGGCGATACGGCCTTCGCCCAGGGGCGAGGCCAGCAGGGTGGGATTGAAGGCGACCACGGCCATGAAGCCGTAGTACAGGATCAGGACCACGGCAGACAGGGTCCAGGCGAAGCGGCTGCGGGTGGCAACCAGCTTGTCGAACTTCGGATTGTTGCGAATCCGTTCGTAGGCAGCGCTGCTCACGAGTGTTCTCCTCAGTTTGAGTATTTGTTTAGGTCGGCAGAAAAAGACCGACTCCCCCTCTACCCAGCCCTCCCGGCGGGTTTTCCCCAATGTGGGAAACCCGTATTGCGTCCGGGAACGGACGTGGATTACGCAATGATATAACAGTTACGCAAATTTCCATACCCGCCCGTATGTCGCGGCGCAAAAACAAAAAAGGGCCCGCAGGCCCTTTCCATATGCATCAAGGTCGGCAAGCCGCCATCTACATGACGCCATGCAACATCTTGGCTGCCAGCAGCACCAGCACACCGGCAAAAATCCGCTTCAGGGTCGCCACCGGTAGGCGATGGGCCAGACGCGCCCCCACCGGGGCCGCCACCACGCTGCCCGCCATCACCCACAGCAGGGCCGGCAGATAGACGTAACCAACGCTCCAGGCCGGCAGGCCGGCCTCGCCCCAGCCGTTCCAGATGTAGCCCAGGGTGCCGAAGAAGGCGATGGGCAGGCCGAGGGCCGCCGAAGTGCCGATGGCGTTGCGCACCGGCACGTTGCACCAGGCCAGATAAGGCACTGTCAGGGAGCCGCCGCCGATGGCCACCAGGGAAGAGAGGGCGCCGATGACCCCACCCGCCAGCCCCAGGCCGGCCGGGCCGGGCAGTTCCCGGTGGGGTTTCGGCTTGAAGTTCAACGCCATCTGCAGCGCCACGCAGGAAATGAAGCAGGCAAAGAACAGGGCCAGGCCCTGGGTGGAAATGCGGGCGGCGAGCTGGGTGCCCAGCACGGTCCCCACCAGCACCCCCGGAGTGAAAGAGCGCAGCGTGTCCCACATCACGGCGCCATGCTGGTGGTGGGTGCGCAGGCTGGAAATGGCGGTGAAGATGATGGTGGCCATGGAGGTGCCGAGGGCCAGGTGCAGCATCTGCTCCGGCGGGAACTGCTGGCCGGCGAAGATCATGGCCAGCAGGGGCACCATCACGGCGCCGCCGCCGATGCCCAGGAGGCCGGCCATGAAACCGGCAAAGAGGCCCAGGCCCACATAGGCCAGCCACCAGAAATCAAAAAGCATCGTTCAGCTCCATCAACTTGCGGGTAATGAATTGCCACTCTTCCGCCGTCACCGGGGTGATGGACAGGCGGCTGCCCTTTTGCAGCACTCCCATGGCCGCCAGGGCCGGATGGCACCGCAGCTCGGTCAGGGGCACGAAGCGCCCGCGGGCGACGAAGGCCACATCCACGTTGAGCCAGCGGGGCTGCCCGGGCGAGGATTTGGCATCGAAATAGGGACTGGCCGGATCGAACTGGGTGGCATCGGCGTAGGCGGCGGACGCCACCTGGCCCAGGCCGGCAATGCCCGGCACGGCACAGCCGGAATGGTAGAAGAGCACGCCGTCGCCCAGCTTCATGGCATCGCGCATGAAATTGCGGGCCTGATAGTTGCGCACGCCGAACCAGGGCACCCGGCCGAGACGGGCCAGGTCGTCGATGGACACTTCGTCCGGCTCGGATTTCATCAGCCAGTAAGCCATGGGCGAACAGGGGAAAAGAGGGGCCACAAAAGGAAACAGCGCGGTGGATTGCTCGCACCGCGCTGCTGTATTAGGCCCCCGCCTGTGCCGTTAGGCCGGCATCCTGAACCTGAGTTCAGAGTGGTCGCTTGCCGTCCGCATCAGGTGCACCCGACGAAGGGCGCTCACAACAGCGGATGAGTGGTTCGCGGCCGATGCCAATTAGCATTGGTTCAAGGAATATATGGCCTTGACGAACACCGCAGGGGACAATCGGCGGAAACTTTTGCTGGCGCGGCCAAGAAGGCTTCAGAACAAGGGTTCCTGGCCTTGGAGGGCCGCGTCCAACTGTGTTTCCATGGCTCCGATTCTACGCTGAAAGTCAGAGCCGTCAACGGGGGTTTCAGGATTTTCTGCGGGGCTCTCCGCCTTCCCGGCGGAAAGCAGTTCGTGGGCGATATTCAGGGCCGCCATGACCGCCACGCGCTCGGCGGCGGCAGTCTTACTCTTGGCTGCGATGTCCTGCATCTTGCGGTCCACATAGGCGACGGCAGCCAGCAGCGCTTCCTGTTCGCCGGGCGGACAGGCCACCCGGTATTCGCGGCCGAGGATGGCCACGTCGATGAAATTGCCGCTCATGCCTTGCCCTCCTCCGGCAGCTGCTCGGCCAGCGCCTCGAGGCGGGCACGGGCCGCCTCCATGCGCTCGACCAGACGCAGGCGCTCGTCTTCCGCGCTGGCCAGTCGGGCGCGCAGTTCCTGGTTCTCGGCCCGCAGGCTGTGGCAGAGGTTGACCACCTGCGCCACCTTGCCCTCGAGGGCATCCAATTGCTTAGTCATAGGCGCGAACTATAGAGGCCAAAAACACGCAAGGTCAAGGACTAAGACCATATTTTGAATGTGTTTTATGCCAAAGCGCCCAGGCGCCGGCCTCGCCATACAGGCAGGTATGGAGTACCATCCGCCCCCGTTGTTCCACTAGGGACAACGCTCCGCGTCAGGTGCCGCGGGAGGAGTCCTCCTCCGCGGTTAAACGGGAAACAGGTGCGCGCCGCCAGCAGCGGTGCAATGCCTGTGCTGCCCCCGCAACGGTAAGGAAGTGCGGGTCCATCACGATGCCACTGGGTCACCCCCGGGAAGGCGATGGATCAAGACTTCCGAGCCCGGATACCGGCCTGAACGGAATACCGAGTGAGCCGGATCGGCCCGACCACCATCAGCTCACTTCCTTCGCCACCTTCCGGCATTGCGGGGACGCTCGCCGGATACGAGGAGTCTCACCTCATGAAACCATGCATTTCCCTTTCTGCAGCCTCCCTCGGCCTGCTGTTCACCGCCCATACCCACGCCCAAAGCACGGAACTGGAAACCATTAAGGTAACAGCAACCCGCGTTGCTTATGCTGAAGCAGACGCCGCCTACGCTGCCGAAATACACACCCGGCCGATGATTGACCGCTCCGGGGCCCAAACCCTTTTCGACTACCTAGCCCAGCATAGCTCGGTAAATGTTGCCCCCAGCTTTGGCAACCGTTTTACCCCCATGCTCGACATGCGCGGCTACGGCAGCGAGAACGGCTACCAGAATATTGCCGTCAGCCTTGACGGACAGCGCCTGAACAATATCGACATGGTGCCCCAACTGCTGGGCGCCATTCCCTTATCCGCCATCGACCGTATTGAAATCACCAAAGGGAGCGGTTCCGTTCTCAACGGGGATGGCGCCATGGCAGGTACGATCCAGATTCATACCCGCCCCTATTCAGGTATCTCTGTCGGCGCTTATACCGGTACCGACGGCGCGCTAGGGCTGAACACTGCTGCTGGCACGCAAGGCGAGAACTACAGCATTTCCGCCAGCGCCGACCACAGCAAGCATGGCGGATATAGTCAGGCGGATATCAGCGGCCATAAGGATTCCTCCGAAATGCGCAATGAACGGGCTGCGCTGAAAGTACGTCCTCTGCGTGATCTATGGCTGAACGTCGATGTCTCCAGCACCTACATCGACACTCGCTACCCCAACGCACTATCCCAAGCCCAGTTTGATGCAGACCCTTCACAAGCCGGTGCCACCAGATATACACATCAGCAATTCACTACCGACCAATGGCGCCTGGGCGGCGAGTGGAGCCTGAATGACAGCACCAAACTCACCTACGCTCATCGCCGGGAAGACAAGCACTCAGAGTTCGTCGGCACCTTCAAGGCAGACTACGACATCGAAGGCAACGATCTGGCCGTGGTCCACACCGGCGACACCTTTGACCTTACAGCAGGCTTCCAGAGTACGGATGGCAATCGTATCCAGGCATTTGATCAAACCAAGAAAAACAGCCGTGCCTACTATGTTCAGGGCGTCTATCGCCTCGGCGACACCACTCTGTCAGCAGGGACGCGCAGAGAAAGCGTTCGCTATGAGCACCTACCCGCTGGCGGCGCTCAATTGTCCCGAGAGCGGGACCTGGATGCCTGGGATCTGGGCATCAACCAGCGGCTAGATAGCCGCTATTCCGTTTTCGCCAACCTTAACCAGGCCTTTCAGGCGCCGGATGTTGACAGATTCTTCGTTGGGGGCGCCTTCAACGCCTTCATAAACCCGGCCAAAGCGAAAACCTTGACGCTGGGGCTCAATCGAATGGCACCGGGAAACCGCTTCAAGCTTGCTGTTTTCCGAAGCAATCTGGACAACGAAATTTATTACTACAACACCGGAAACTGGCTGACCAGCTTCAACACCAACATCGACAAATCCCACAAGTACGGCCTGGAAGTCCAGCAGTTCTGGCAAGCCACGCCTCAATTGTCGCTGAACGCCAACTACGCCTATACCCGCTCAATCATCGATAGAGAAAACCAGGGCAATGGCGCCTTCGATGGCAAGGAACTTCCCGGTGTCCCCCATCACAACCTCGCCCTATCCGGAACCTATGCCTTCACCCAGCGCTCGGAACTGACCCTAAGCCAGAACTGGCGCAGTGACAGCTACGCCATCGGGGATTTTGCCAATAACCGCAGTCAGCGCCAGGCTGCTTACAATCTGACCAACCTCACTTACCGCTACCGCCTGCAAGGCTGGGAACTGTTCGCCACGGTCCAGAATCTCTTCGACCACAAGAACGGCATCTGGACCAGAGACAACGGCATCTATCCGATCAACTTCTCTCGCAGCGCACTGGTCGGTTTCAAGGCCACTTTCTAAAGACCAACCATGCCCTCCCGCCGTCGCGCCCTGATCGTTATTGCCCTGCTGGTGCTGCTGGCCGGGGTGAGCCTGGTCGTGGCCCTGGCGGTGGGCAGCATCAGCATTCCTCCCGGCGCCGTCCTGCAAGGGCTGCTCGGTGATGCCGAGGCGCCGGGCTACGCGGTGGTGCATAACCTGCGCCTGCCCCGGGCCCTGGCCGCCTTTGCCTGCGGCGGGCTGCTGGCGGTGGCCGGCTGCCTGATGCAGGTGCTGCTGCGCAATCCCCTGGCCGATCCCTATGTGCTGGGCATCTCCGGCGGCGCCGGGGTCGGCGCCCTGGTGGCCATCCTGCTCGGGCTGTCCGCCTTCGGCATCAACGGCCTCGCCTTCAGCGGCGCCCTGGCCGCCACTTTCCTGGTCTTCGGCCTGGCCCACGGCGACGGCTCGTGGACCCAGACCCGCCTGCTCCTCACCGGGGTCATCGTCGCCGCCGGCTGCGGCGCCCTGGTGGCCCTGATGCTGTCCCTGGCGCCGGAGCACAAGCTGCACGGCATGCTCTACTGGCTGATGGGCGACCTCTCCCAGGCCACCGACGCCCGGCCACCCCTGCTGGCCCTGGCGGCGGCCCTGCTGCTGGCCCTGCCCTTTGCCCGGGAACTCAACCTGCTGGCCCGGGGCTTGGCCACGGCCCAGGCCCTCGGCGTGGCCGTGGTGCGCCTGCGCCGGCTGGTCTATGTGGTGGCTTCCCTGGCCACCGCCACCGCCGTCACCACCGCCGGCTCCATCGGCTTCGTCGGCCTGGTGGTGCCCCATCTGGTGCGCCTGGCGGTGGGCAACGACCAGCGCCTGCTGCTGCCCGCCTCGGCTCTGGCCGGCGGCGCCCTGCTGGCCCTGGCCGACACCCTGGCCCGCACCGTGGCGGCGCCCCAGCAACTGCCGGTGGGGGTGCTGACCGCCCTCATCGGCGTGCCCGTGTTCCTCTTCCTCCTCACCCGGGCGCCGCGATGACTGCCTTGCTGCAAACCAGCCGACTCACCGTGCGCATCGGCGACCGGGAGGTCTGCCGCGACCTGGAGTTGCAACTGCAGCCGGGGGAACGGCTGGCCATTCTGGGACGCAACGGCGCCGGCAAGTCCACCCTGCTGTCCACCCTGGCCGGCCTGCGTCCGGCCCAGGGCGGCGAGGTACGCCTGCAGGGGCGCAGCTATGGGGAACTGGGGCCCCGGGCGGCGGCCCGGCAACGGGGCTGGATGGCCCAGACCCAGGCCGACGCCTTCGCTTCCAGCGTGCTGGAGACGGCCCTGGCCGGGCGCCATCCCCACCTGGGCCGCTGGGACTGGGAATCGGGCGCCGATGCGGAACTGGCCCGGGCCGCCCTGGCCCGGGTGGGGCTGGCCGGCATGGAACAACGGGAGACGCCATCCCTCTCCGGCGGCGAACGCCAGCGCCTGGCCATCGCCACCCTGCTGACCCAGGCGCCGGACCTCTACCTGCTGGACGAGCCCCTGGCCCACCTGGACCTTTCCCACCAGATCACCGCCCTGGAACTGTTCGCCGGCCTGGCCCGGGAGCGGGGCGCCGGCGTGGTGATGGTGCTGCACGACCCGGGCCTGGCCGCCCGCTACTGCGACCGGGCCCTGCTGCTGCAGGGCGACGGCACCTGGGAGAGCGGCCCGGTGGCCGAGATCCTCACCGCCGCCCACCTCAGCCGCCTCTACGGCCATCCCCTGCGGGAGGTGGAGGACGGGGGCAGCCGCTGGTTCATCCCCTGCTAACGCCAGCCATTTTCTCCAGCCGCCCCATTTCCCTTTCCCCCGATTCCCGGAGTTCCCCATGAGCGACGAGCGCAACCAACGCCACAACAGCCGCATGGCCCGCAAGAAGGAAGTGGTCGACGCCAAGATCGCCCAGGCCAGCCAGGAGCGCGGCGTCCTGCTGGTGCATACCGGCAACGGCAAGGGCAAGAGTTCCGCCGCCTTCGGCGTCCTCGCCCGGGCCCTGGGCCACGGCCACAGCGCCGCCGTCATCCAGCTGGTGAAGAGCCGCTCCGACACCGGCGAGGAAGGCTTTTTCCGGCAGCAGCCCCGGGTGCACTGGCACGTCATGGGCGAAGGCTTCACCTGGGAAACCCAGGACCGGGAGAAGGACCTGCGCGCCGCCCGGGCCGCCTGGGAACAGGCCTGCGTTTACCTCGCCGACCCGGCCATCGATCTGGTGATCCTGGACGAGCTGACCTACGCCTTCAAGTACGGCTGGCTGGAGTTGGACGCGGTGCTGGCCGCCTTCGCCGCCCGCCCGCCGCACCAGCACGTCATCGTCACCGGCCGCGCCGCGCCGGAGGCCCTGGTGGCCGCCGCCGACACGGTCAGCGAAATGGGCATGGTCAAGCACGCCTTCCAGGCCGGCGTCGCCGCCATGCCCGGGATCGAGTTCTGAAGGGCCGCCGGCCTGACCGGCAATAGGCACGGGCCTCCTGGCGACGGCATGCCGCCGATGCCCGTCCCGCCTGCCTCCCAGGCCATCCCCCCAAAATCTCCACCGAGCCGCCGCCCATGACTTCCCTCGCCTGCCCCGCCCTCCTCGTCGCCGCCCCCGCTTCCGGCCAGGGCAAGACCACCGTGGTCGCCGCACTGGCCCGGCTCCACGCGCGCCAGGGGCGCCGGGTCAAGGTCTTCAAGTGCGGCCCGGACTTCCTCGATCCCCAGATCCACCAGGTGGCCAGCGGCCAGCCCTGCGACAACATCGACTTCCGCATGGGCGGCGAAGCCGACGCCCGCTGGCGCCTGGCCCGGGCCGCGGCGGAGAACGACCTGATCCTGGTGGAAGGGGTGATGGGCCTCAATGACGGCGAACCCTCCGCCGCCGCCCTGGCCCGCCTGCTGGGCCTGCCCATCCTGCTGGTGCTGGACGCCTCGGCCATGGCCGGCAGCTTCGGCGCCGTCGCCTTCGGCCTCAAGCACTACCGGGAGGAACAGGGCGGTGGCGCCCCCATCGGCGCGGTGCTGGCCAACCGGGTCGGCAGCGCCTACCACGCCCAACTGTGCCGCGACACCCTGGATGAAGCCGACATCGCCTGGTACGGCCACCTGCCCCGGGACAACGACGCCGCCATGCCGGAGCGCCACCTGGGCCTGCTCCCCGCCGCCGAGATCGAGGACCTGAAACAGCGCCTGGACGCCATGGCTGACGCTCTCGCCGCCACCGCCGCGGCCCAGTTGCCGCCGCCGGTACACTTCGCCCCGGCC
>NZ_JBXAST010000043.1:0-28357 GCF_058809645.1 Azospira sp. MPR-E4
CGGCCGCCCCCTGCGCCTCACCTTCCCTGCCGCCATCCCCCGGGCCGAGGTGGCGCCGCCCCATCTGGATTTCGACTCGGCCCTGCGCCTGCTCTAGGCGCCTGCTCCCGCCTTCCCCATTTTCTGCCGCCACAAAAACAAACAGGGCGCCAGCGGCGCCCTGTCGGGGGAAACGGGAGAGAACCCGGGAGAGAACCGGCGCAGAAAACTTCCGCCTCGGCCACTCCCGCGGGAAAAAGCTCCCTCAGTCCTTCTTCATCGGGCAGGTCTTGATGCCCAGCAGGGTGTAGGCCGGGCACCAGCCCATGAAACCGGTGGCCAGGGGCACCACGCCGATCCAGGCCCACACCGGACCGCCCAGGATGGCCCAGGCGATCAGGGCCAGGCCGACGACGATGCGCAGGATTTTGTCGATACCGCCAACGTTTGCTTTCATGTTTGCTGCCTCCAGTGAGTTTTGACCCTCCCAGCATAGCGGGGTCCCGGGCAAGCGTATGTAACCTGGGTCACACACCCACGAGCGATGCCCGGAGGCGCCCAGGCCACGGCCGGCCCAGGCGGCTGCCGGCCTTCAGCGGGCGGCCTCGGCCAGGCTCTTGAGGCCGTTGCGGTCCAGGATGCCGATCTGTTCCCGCCCCAGGGCCACCAGCCCCTGGGCGGCAAAGCCCTTCAGCAGCCGGCTGACGATTTCCCGCACGCTGCCCAGTTCTTCCGCCAGCTGCTGGTGGGTGGCATGCAGGGTGTCGCCGTTCTTGGCCAGCAGCAGCTTGGCCAGGCGCTGGTCGAGACGGTGGAAGGCGACCTCCTCCACCAGCTGCATCAGTTCGGCCAGACGCTCGGAAAAGAGGTGGAAGACGAAATCGCGGAAGCGGGCCTGCTCCGCCACCAGCCGGTCGAACACCGGGCTGGGCAGGATCAGCAGGGTGATGGGCGTTTCCGCCTCGCCCCGGGCGGTATAGGGCGCATGGCCCAGGAGACAGCTGGAGGTGATGATGCAGGATTCCCCCGGCTCCACCCGGTAGAGCAGCATTTCCCGTCCGCTGGCGGCGGTCTTCACCACCTTGATGCTGCCTTCCAGCAGCAGGGGGAAGCCCTGGCAGGGCTGGCGCTCGGCGAACAGCTGGGTGCCGGCGGGCAGCCGCAGCAGGGCCTCGGGCCGGCACAGGGCGGCCAGCTGGTCTGCCGACAGGGCCGCCAGGGAGGGATAGAGGGCCAGCAGGCCGGCGGAGGTCAGTTCCATGGTCGGGCGCGGTCCGGTTGGGGCTTCAGGCGACGGGGCCGATTTCGGCGATGGCCGGGGCGTGGTCCGACGGGCGTTCCCAGGTGCGGGGCTCCTTGTCGATGCGCCCGGCGCTGCAGGCCGCCGCCAGGGGGGCGGAGAGCAGCAGGTGGTCGATGCGCAGGCCCAGGTTGCGGCGGAAGCCGCCCATGCGGTAATCCCACCAGGAGAAGGTGGCCGGCGGCTGCTCGAAGAGGCGGAAGCTGTCGCTCAGGCCCAGGCCCAGCAGGCGCTGCCAGGCGGCCCGCTCCGGTTCGGAACAGAGAATCTTGCCTGCCCAGGCCTGGGGGTCGTGCACGTCCGCATCGGCCGGGGCGATGTTGAAGTCGCCGGCCAGCACCAGCTTGGGATGGGCGGACAGTTCCTCGGCCAGCCACTTTTCCAGGGCTGCCAGCCATTCCAGCTTGTAGGCGTACTTGTCGCTGCCCACTTCCTGGCCGTTGGGGAAATAGGCGCAGATCACCCGCACGCCGGCCACCGTGGCGGCGATGAGGCGCTTCTGGGGATCGTCGTAATGGGGATTGCCCCGCTGCACCTCGGCCAGGGGCTGGCGCGAAAGCAGGGCGACGCCGTTGTAGGTCTTCTGGCCGGAAAAGGCGACCTGGTAGCCGGCTGCCTCGATCTCGGCCTGGGGGAAATTGTGGTCCTCCAGCTTGGTTTCCTGCAGGCAGACCACATCGGGGACCTCCTTGGCCAGCCACTCCAGCAGATGGGGCAGGCGGACCTTGAGGGAATTGACGTTCCAGGTGGCAAACTTCATCGACAACTATTTCTCCAGGGCGCCCCGGGGCTTGAAACCGTAGGGGGCCGTCTTGGGGTAGCCGGCCAGGTCCAGCAGATTGTTCCAGGCGGCGCTGTCCACGCCCCGGGTGGTCTGCTTGCCGACCATGAGAATGGGCACGGCAGGCTCGCTGCCGGCCACGCGCTTGAGTTCTTCGTAATCCTCCGGGGTGGCGATCATCTTCTCGCGGAAGGGAACGCCCCGGGCGTTGAGCAGGTCCCGCCCCAGGCGGCAGGTCTCGACGCAGTCGCTGCTGGTGTACAGCACCACCGGGAAATTCTCCACGGCGCGGCGGGTGGCGTAGGGCAGGCTGCCCTCTTCCCCTTCGGCTGCAGTGCCCAGCTGCTTCTTGCTCACCTGCTTGACCCCGGCGGGGGGCGGCTTGTCGGAAAAGACCGTCTGGCCGGTCTGGGGGTCGATCCAGCGGTAGGTGGTCTGGGCCTGGGCGGCACCCCAGGCCAGGCAGCCGACGAGCAGGGACAGCAGCAGTTTCATGGCAAGAATCTCCCGACAGCGGTGTTGGGCCGGATTACGCGGGGATCATACCATTGTGCCGCAACAGGGCATCCACGCTGGGTTCCCGGCCGCGGAAGGCCTTGAAGGAGTCGATCGCCGGGCGGGAACCGCCGACGGAGAGGATCTCGTCCAGGAAGCGCTTGCCGGTGGCCCCGTCGAAGGGATTGCCGGCCTCCTCGAAGGCGGCGTAGGCATCGGCCGAGAGCACCTCGGCCCACTTGTAGCTGAAGTAGCCCGCCGCGTAGCCGCCGGCGAAGATGTGGCCGAAGCTGTTGGGGAAGCGGTGCCAGGCGGGGGGAATCAGCACCGCCACTTCCCGGCGCACCTCGTTCAGCACGTCCAGCACGGTCTGCTCGCCCTTGGGATCGAAGCCGTGGTGGATGCGCAGGTCGAAGAGGGAGAATTCCAGCTGGCGCACGGTCATGAGGCCGCTGTGGAAGTTCTTGGCCGCCAGCATCTTGTCGTAGAGGGCCCGGGGCAACGGCTCGCCGGAATCCACGTGGCCGGTCATGCCCTGCAGCACCTCCCACTCCCAGCAGTAGTTCTCCATGAACTGGGAGGGCAGTTCCACCGCATCCCACTCGACGCCGTGGATGCCGGAGACGCCCAGCTCCTCCACCCGGGTCAGCAGGTGGTGCAGGCCGTGGCCGGTCTCGTGGAACAGGGTGATGACGTCGTCGTGGCTGAAGGTGGCCGGTTTGTCGCCAATGGGCGCCGGGAAGTTGCAGTTGAGATAGGCCACCGGGGTCTGGATGCCGGCAGCGGTGGCGCGGCGGGTGATGGCTTCGTCCATCCAGGCGCCGCCCCGCTTGGTTTCCCGGGCGTAGAGGTCCAGGTAGAACTGGCCCACCAGCTCGCCGGCGGCGGTCTCGATGCGGAAGAAACGCACGTCCGGATGCCACACGGGGGCCACGTCGGGCTTCAGCTTGACGTCGAAGAGGGACTCGATGACCTTGAACAGGCCGCCCAGCACCTTGGGTTCGGGGAAGTACTGCTTCACCTCCTCGTCGGAGAAGGAGTAGCGGGCCTGCTTGAGCTTTTCCGAAGCCCAGCCGATGTCCCAGGGTTCCAGTTCGGCCATGCCCAGTTCGCTCTTGGCGAAGGCCTTCAGTTCGGCCAGGTCCTTCTCGGCGAAAGGCTTGGCCTTCACCGCCAGGTCGTTGAGGAAGGCCAGCACCTGTTCCGGACTGTCGGCCATCTTGGGCACCAGGGAAACCTGGGCGAAGGTGTCGAAGCCCAGCATCTTCGCCTCTTCGGCCCGCAGTTCCAGGATGCGGCGGATCAGGGGGGTGTTGTCCCACTCGGCCTTGCTGCTGCCGTCGGTGAACTCGGCGGCCCGGGTGGCGTAGGCCCGGTACATGGACTGGCGCAGGCGGCGGCTCTCGGCGTACTGCATCACCGGCATGTAGGAAGGGGCGTGCAGGGTGAATTTCCAGCCGGCCTTGCCCTCCCCGCTCTTTCCATCCCTCTCGGCGGCGGCCCGGGCGGCAGCCTGCACGTCCTCCGGCAGGCCCGCCAGTTCGGCCTCGTCGGTCACGAATTCGGCGAAGGCGTTGGTGGCGTCCAGCAGGTTTTCCGAGAACTTGGCGGAGAGGCTGGCCAGTTCTTCCTGGATGGCCTGGAAGCGGGGCTTCTGCACTTCCGGCAGTTCGGCGCCGGAAAGGCGGAAGTCGCGGATCTCGTTGTGCAGGATTCTCTTGCGGGCCGGGGAAAGGCCGGCGAACTCGGGGGAGGCGGCCAGGGCCTTGTACTTCTCGAAGAGGGCCAGGTTCTGGCCCAGTTCGCTGAAGAAGCGGGTCACCTCCGGCAGCAGGTCGTTGTAGGCCTCGCGCCATTCGGGCACGTCATTGACGCCGTGCAGGTGGCCGACGATGCCCCAGGCCCAGGAGAGGTGCTCGATGCCGTCGTTGAGGGGCGCCGCGAAATCGTCCCAGGTGGCCGGCACGGCGGCAGCGGTGAGGCGCGCCACCAGGGCCCGGCTGTCGGCCAGCAGCTGCTCGATGGCGGGCCGCACGTGGGCCGGCTCGATGCGGTCGAAGGGCGGCAGCACAGCACGGGGCTGGCCGACGGTGGCAAGAAGGGGATTGGCGCTCATGGGCTGTTCTCTGGAGATATTATCGGTAGGGGCAACAAAAACGGGCGGCCTGGGCCGCCCGTGGGCTGGCGCTGAAACTGGACGTCTGTTCTTGCAGATGGGGTCTGGCGCCTATTCTACAAGGTCCGCGTAGGCATGCCAGGTGGCGTGGCCCAGCAGGGGCATGATCAGCACCAGACCGGCCATCAGGGTGACGAAGCCGAACAGGGTCAGGCTGACGATAAGGAAGGACCACAGCAGCATGGCCGGCAGATTGGTCGCCACCACGTTGATGCTGGTGGCCATGGCGTGGTGCACCTCCACCTCCCGGTCCAGCAGCAGGGGCGCCGTCACCACCGAGAGCAGGAAGGTCACCGCGGCCAGGGTGGCGCCGCTGAGGGTCCAGATGGCGGCCAGGTTGGGGTGGCGGCCGGAGAGGAAGATTTCCCGGGCCAGTTCCTCGAAGCCCCAGATCCACTCGCTGCCCAGCAGATAGGCCACCAGGGCCGTGGTCAGCTGGGCCCAGATGAAGTAGATGGCGGCCAGGAAGAGGCCGTAGAGGGCCAGGGGGCGCCAGCGGGCGGCCAGGGAATGGGCCACGGCGGCGGCATCGAGCCGGTCGCCGCCGGCGATGCGGCGGCTGATCTCGTAGAAGCCCACGGCCAGCAGGGGCCCTACCAGGAGGAAGCCGGAGACGGCCGCCAGCAGCAGCTCGGGCCGGCCCTGGGCCAGGGCGAAGATGCACAGGCCGCCGATGGCAAACAGGGCGCCCAGGGAGAGGCTCAGGGCGGGCCGCCGGGAGAGGTCCCGCAGACCGCCGGCCAGCCAGTGGAAGGGACGGGACCAGGCCACGTGGCGCACCCGGGGCAGGTCGTGATGAACGGGGAAGTGCAGGATGTCCATGATGATCTCCTTCTCAGGGTTGGAGCGGGGACATGGGTTGGACCGCAACTGCCCGTCCGGGTTTCCGGCCGGCAAAAACAAAAGGGGCGGGAGAATCTCCCGCCCCTTTTTGGGGGAAGCCCAGGCCGACCGGCACAAGCGGTGCGGCCCGCAGCAGTCCGGCCCGATCAGGCCATGGTCTGGCCGGTGAGGCGCTCGTAGGCTTCGCGATACTTGGCGGCGGTCTTTTCGATGACCTCGGCCGGCAGCTGCGGACCGGGAGCCTTCTTGTCCCACCAGGTCAGGGTTTCCAGGTGGTCACGGACGAACTGCTTGTCGAAGCTGGGGGGGCTGATGCCTTCGGCGTAGCCGTCGGCGGGCCAGAAGCGGGAGGAATCGGGGGTCAGGGCCTCGTCGATGAGGTGCAGGGTGCCGGCCTTGTCGATGCCGAACTCGAACTTGGTGTCGGCGATGATGATGCCCCGGGTGCGGGCATAGGCGGAGGCCTCGGTGTACAGGGCGATGGCGGCGTTCTTCGCCTCCTCGGCCAGCTGGGCGCCGGTCTTGCCGGTGCCCGCCAGGTCGGCGGCCAGGTGCTCGGCGCAGCGCACCTTGGATTCCTCGTAGGAGATGTTGATGTCGTGGTCGCCCACGTCGGCCTTGGTGGCCGGGGTGAAGATGGGCTCGGGCAGCTTGGCCGCCATCTGCAGGCCGGCGGGCAGCTGGATGCCGCAGACGGCGCCGGTGGCCTGGTAGTCCTTCCAGCCGGAACCGATCAGGTAGCCGCGCACCACGGCCTCGATGGGCAGGGGCTTCAAGCGCTTCACCACCAGGGCGCGGCCTTCCACCTGGGACCGCTCTTCGGGCTTGACCACGGATTCGGGGGCGATGCCGGAGAGCTGGCTGGGCAGGATGTGGCCCAGCTTCTCGAACCAGAAATTGGCCACCTGGGTCAGCACCTTGCCCTTGTCGGGGATGGGGTCCGGCAGGATCACGTCGAAGGCGGAGAGCCGGTCGGTGGTGACGATCAGCAGGTGGTCGGCATCGACGGAATAGATGTCGCGCACCTTGCCCCGGGCGACGAGGGGCAGGCTGGTGATGGTGGATTCAAAAAGGGGAGCGGTCACGGCAGGGTCCCGAAAAAGAGGGGAAAAAACGGATTATAAAGGATCAGTGGCCTTCGCCCTGCTCCAGCTCCTCGGCGGCCAGGGCGCGGCGCATGCGGCGGATGCTGACGGCGACGACGGCGGCGATGAGGGGGATGGAGACGGCGGAGGCGATTTCCGGCGACAGGTGGGGCAGCACGGTCTTGGACAGGCCCTTGGCCAGATAACTGACCAGCTGGGAGGCGTAGTAGGTGATGGCCACCACGGACAGGCCTTCCACCGTTTCCTGCAGGCGCAGCTGCAGCTTGGCGCGGCGGTTCATCTGCCCCAGCAGCTGCTGGTTCTGGCGCTCCAGTTCGATATCGACCCGGGTGCGCAGCAGGGCGCTCTTGCGCGCGATGCGGGTGGACAGGTCGGTCTGGCGCCGGGCCACGGAAAGACAGGTGTTGATGGCCGGGGCCAGGCGCCGGTCCATGAATTCGGAAATGGGGGGGAAGCCGTTGAGGCGGTGTTCCCGCAGTTCCCGCACCCGCTGCTGCACCAGGGCGTAGTAGGCCTCGGCGGCGCCGAAGCGGAAGGCGGTGCGGGTCACCGAGCGTTCGATCTCCGCCGCCAGCCGGGTCAGGCGGGCCAGCAGCAGGCGCTCGTCCTCGGGGCCGCGGGCCTCGCCCATGCGGTCCATGAGGTCGGCCACCTCGCCCTCGGCCCGGGCCAGCAGGCGGCTCACCTCCTTGGCCACCGGGAAGGCCAGCAGGGCCATCATGCGGTAGGTCTCGATCTCCAGCAGGCGCTGCACCGTGCGCCCGGCCTGGCGGTGGCGCAGGCGCTCGTCCAGCACCAGGAAACGGCTCCAGCCGTCGTGCAGCTGGAAATCGGAGGCGACCCAGGCGGCACCGTCGGCCACCGTGGTGGCGACCCAGGAGTCGCCGGAGCGGTGCAGGTCGGCCAGCAGTTCTTCCGGGTCCAGGTCGGCGGCGGAGCGGAATTCCACATGGGTGGCCACCATCACCGAGCCGGGCAGGCCCGCCAGCCAGTCTGCCGGCAGGGCGGAAATGGCGGTGGTGTCGGGGGCGTCGCCGGGTTCCCGGGCGAGGAAGAAGGTGTAGCCGGAAAATTCGTTGTGCCGCTCCCACTTGAGGCGCAGGCGGCCCGCGTCCATGACCCAGTGGTCGCCCTGGATGACGGGGCAGAGATTGGCCCCCAGGGCGGCGCAGAGGCGCTGCAGATGGGCTTCTTCGGCCGCTGCCTCGGTGCCTTCGTGCAGCACCGCCAGGTAGCTGATCCACTCCGGCCCTTCCAGGGCCATGGGCGGGCGGGCATGGACCTCGTCATTGAGGCGCTGGCGCAGCGGGTGTTCGGCGAGGGGCAGGGTCATGGCGGATAAAAAGAAAAGGGCGCCGGAGAAGTATCCGGCGCCTGGCAGCGGTTGGGAAGGCGAACCTGCTTACTTGACGATCTGGTTCAGCTCGCCCTTCTTGTAGCGCTCGGCCATCTTCTCCAGGGAGATGGGCTTGATCTGGCCGGCCCGGCCTTCGCAGCCGAAGGCCTGGTAGCGGGCGACGCAGATTTTCTTGGCGGCTTCCCGGGCGGGCTTGAGGAAGTCGCGGGGATCGAACTTGGAGGGGTTCTCGAACAGGTAGCGACGCACGGCGCCGGTCATGGCCAGGCGGATGTCGGTGTCGATGTTCACCTTGCGCACGCCGTGCTTGATGCCGTTCACGATCTCTTCCACGGGCACGCCGTAGGTTTCCTTCATGTCGCCGCCGAATTCCCGGATCTCGGCCAGCAGCTCCTGGGGCACGGAGGAGGAGCCGTGCATCACCAGGTGGGTGTTGGGGATGCGGGCGTGGATTTCCTTGATGCGGTCGATGGCCAGGATGTCGCCGGTGGGCTTCTTGGTGAACTTGTAGGCGCCGTGGCTGGTGCCGATGGCGATGGCCAGGGCGTCGCAGTTGGTGCGGGCGACGAAGTCGGCGGCCTGGTCCGGATCGGTGAGCAGGTCTTCCCGGGTCATGTGGCCTTCGGCGCCGTGGCCGTCTTCCTTGTCGGCCTTCATGGTTTCCAGGGAACCGAGCACGCCCAGTTCGGCCTCGACGGAGACGCCGATGGCGTGGGAGAACTTCACCACTTCCTGGGTCACGGCCACGTTGTAGTCGTAGGAGGCGACGCTCTTGCCGTCTTCCTGCAGGGAGCCGTCCATCATCACGGAGGAGAAGCCGGACTTGATGGCGGCCATACAGACAGCCGGGGACTGGCCGTGGTCCTGGTGCATCACCACGGGGATGTGGGGATAGGCTTCCAGGGCGGCGAGGATCTGGTGGCGCAGGAAGGCTTCGCCGGCGTATTTGCGGGCACCGGCGGAGGCCTGCATGATCACCGGGGCGTTCAGTTCATTGGCGGCCTCCATGATGGCCCAGACCTGTTCCATGTTGTTCACGTTGAAGGCGGGCAGACCGTAGCCGTTCTCGGCGGCGTGGTCCAGGAGCTGGCGCATGGATACGATGGGCATGGTGTTCCTCCAATGGGCAATGCGGTTTGTTCTGGCGTGATCGGCGCCCGCTGTCGTGGCGCTCGGGAAAGACCGTGATTTTATCGTGGCTTTGCCCCCCGGGCGAGTACTGCGACCGCCGGGCAGCAAAAGAAAGACAAAGGCCGCGACCAGGGCGCCGGAGACGCCCCAACCACGGCCATCTTCAGGCAGGCATGCCTAGAAGCGGCGTTTTTCCTGGGCCCTGGCCTGGTGCTCGCTGAGAACCTGGCGCAGTTCCTCCTCCACCGGCTTTTCCCACTGGCCGTCGTACACCAGGTCGGCCAGGGGCAGGCGCTGGCGCCAGCCGGCGCTTTCCAGCTCCGGCTTTTCCTTGAAGTGGCTGACGTAGCCCAGACACAGGTAGGCCACCGGGATGATGCGCGGCGGCAGGCTCAGGATCTCGCGCAGGGCCTGCTGGTGGAAGATGGAGACCCAGCCCACTCCCAGGCCTTCGCTGCGGGCCGCCAGCCACAGGTTCTGCACGGCGCAGACGCTGGAATAGAGGTCCATGGCCTTGATGTGGGTGCGGCCGATGACCACCGGGCCGGCCCGGTCCCGGTCGCAGGTGATGAGCAGGTTGATGGGCGCTTCCCGGATGCCCTCCAGCTTCAGTTCCTTGTAGATGGCCTGGCGCTCGCCCTCGAATTTCTCCGCCGCCTCCTGGTTGGCCTGCTGGAAGGCGGCGTGGATGCGGGCCTTGGTCTCCGCCTCCCGCACCAGGAGGAAACTCCAGGGCTGCATGTAGCCGACGGAAGGGGCGAAGTGGGCGGCGGTGAGGACCCGGGCCAGCACCTCCTGGGGCACCGGGTCGGGCAGGAACTGGCCGCGCACGTCGCGGCGGGAGAAGATGGCGTGGTAGATGGCGTCCCGGGCGGCGGCGGAGAACTCGTGTTCGTTCTGGTAGCCGGCGAGGGAGATGACTTTGTTGACGCTGCAATCGTGCTGGTCGGTCTTCATGGAGTCCCCTTCTGAAGATCGGTGGCGGCGCGCCTGGCCGTGCGTGCCGGAAAGGGTCTCCTGGCCGGTCTTCTGACTCGGGATCACTCTGTGCCGGCGCCTTCCCGATCCGCGGATCAGTGGCATCTGCCGGCCCAGTCCCCCTCACAGCGTTGGGCACGTCGCGGAATGGGCGGCCCCAAGGCCTGCCGCACCGCGTTCCCGATTCTCCCTTGCGGGCACCCGGAGACGATTCGCCCCGGCGGACCGGGGCGACGGGAATTTTAACAGAGGCGGCGGATTCAGACCCGAGGCCCGCGAGGGCACTATCAGGCCCGCAGGGGCGGCATCTGGTGCTCGCCGACGCGGACGATCTTCAGGGTGTTGGTGCCCCCCGGGGTGCCGATGGGCTCGCCGATGGTCAGCACGATGAGGTCGCCCTTGGCCACGGCGCCGTTCTGCATCAGCAGCTGCTCGGCTTCGTAGAGCAGCACGTCCCGGTCCGAATGCTGCTGGCTCATGAGCAGGGGCGTCACTTCCCGGTAGAGGGACATCTTGGTCTGGGCCTCCGCATCCGGCGTCAGGGCATAGACCGGCACGCCGCAGTTGAGGCGGCTCATCCACAGGGCGGTGGAACCGGATTGCGACAGGGCGGCGATGGCCTTCACCTTGAGGTGGTGGGCGGTCCAGATGGCGGCCATGGCCACGGACTGGTCAATGCGGGTGAACACCCGGTCGAGGAATTCCCGGTCCAGGGTCACTTCGGCGGACCGCTCGGCCTCGATGCAGACCCGGGCCATGGATTCCACGGTTTCCACCGGATAGCGGCCGCTGGCGGTCTCGGCGGAGAGCATCACCGCGTCGGTGCCGTCCAGCACGGCGTTGGCCACGTCAGACACTTCGGCCCGGGTCGGCACCGGCGACTGGATCATGGATTCCATCATCTGGGTGGCGGTGATGGCCAGCTTGTTCTTCTCCCGGGCGTGGCGAATCATCTTCTTCTGCAGGGCCGGCACGGCGGCGTCCCCCACTTCCACGGCCAGGTCGCCCCGGGCCACCATGACGCCGTCGGAGGCGTCCAGGATTTCATCCAGGGCCGCCACGGCCTCGGTGCGCTCGATCTTGGCGATGGTCAGGGCGCGGCTGCCGGCGGCCCGCATCAGCTGGCGCGCCATGTACATGTCGGCGGCGCTCTTGGGGAAGGAGACGGCGATGTAATCGACGCCGATCTGGGCCGCCGTCTTGATGTCGTCCATGTCCTTGGCGGTCAGGGCCGGGGCGGAAAGGCCGCCGCCCTGGCGGTTGATGCCTTTGTTGTTGGACAGCTCGCCGGCGTGGCGCACCACGGTGTGGATTTCGGCACCGATCACCCGCTCCACGTCGAGCACGATGCGGCCGTCGTCCAGCAGCAGCACGGCGCCGGGCTCCACGTCCCGGGGCAGGTCCTTGTAGTCCAGGCCGACCCGCTCCTGGTTGCCCAGGGCACAGTTGGCGTCGAGGATGAACTTGTCGCCCTTCTCCAGCTGGATCTTGCCGTTCTCGAATTTGCCGACGCGGATCTTCGGCCCCTGCAGGTCCCCCAGGATGCCCACCGGCCGCCCCACCTTGGCGGAAATCTCGCGCACGGTGCGGGCCCGGGCCATGTGGTCCTCGGCGGTGCCGTGGGAGAAGTTCATGCGCACCACGTCCACGCCGGCGCGGATCAGGCGCTCCAGGGTGACGGGATCGGTGGAAGCGGGGCCGAGGGTGGCGACGATCTTGGTATGGCGGGCCATGGCGGGTTCCTGTTGTTGGTCTGTCCGGCCATTCTAGCGCAGCCTCCCCGCCGTTGCTGGCCCCCAGGCCATTTCCCGGCGGCGGGGCGCTTCAGTAGTAGGCCTCGATGGCCGCCAGCGATTGGGCGTAGGTGTGGCGGATCTGGGCCGGCTCGTAGCGGTGCTCCCGGCCCACCGGGCAGGCCAGCCGGGCCAGGCAGGTATGGCGGCAGGGCGAGGCGGGCCGCCGGCGCCAGGCGACGCAGGCGGCCAGGTCGAAACGGCCGCCGGCCAGGGCGCCGGCCGGGCAGGCCTCGATGCAGACCCGGGGCGCGCAGCTGGCACAGGGCGAGGCTTCCTGCAGGGGCGGCGTCGGCGGGAAGTCGCTGTCCGCCAGCAGGGCCGCCCGGTAGGCATACCAGGAGCCCCACTGCTGCCGCACTCCGACCATGAAGGGCGAGGGATGGTGCCAGCCCGCCAGCCGCCCCAGCTGCTGCAGCCCCACCGGCGCATCGCCGGGATAGAGCAGGTGGAAGTCCCGGTCGGGACAGACGGCGGCAAACCAGCGCCCCACGCTGGCAATGGTGAAATCGTCGATGGGATGGTCCGAATCCAGCCCGGCGGCCTGCACCGCCTGCCACAGGCGGCGGCCGCCGTGGCCCAGCAGGATCAGCTGGCGCCGGCCGTGGCCCGGGGCGGCCCGCTCCAGGGCGGCGGCAACCTCCACCGGCAGGGCCGCCACGTCGAAGACGGCCTGCAGGTTGAGGCCGGCCTCATGCAGCAGGCTGGCGTCGAACGGCTGGCGCGGGGAGAGCATCGCCCGCCGCCTCAGTGGGAAACGCCGTCCCGCTGCACCACCTTGAGGAAGGTCAGCCAGATGATGCGGCAATCGAAGGCGAGGGAGCGCCGGCGCAGGTATTCCGCATCCAGGGCCACCTTCTGGGGAATGGGCAGCTCGTCCCGCCCGTTCACCTGGGCCCAGCCGGTAAGGCCGGGCACCAGCTCATGCACGCCGGCCTCGGTGCGCAGGGCGATCAGGTCGTCCTGGTTATACAGGGCCGGCCTGGGACCGACGAAACTCATGTCGCCCTTGAGGATGCTCCACAGCTGGGGCAGCTCGTCCAGGCTGGACTTGCGCAGGAAGGAGCCCACCGGCGTCAGGTAGGCCTTGGGGTCCGTCAGCAGATGGGTGGCCACCGCCGGCGTGCCCACCCGCATGCTGCGGAACTTGGGCATCTTGAAAATGCGGTTATGCCGCCCCACCCGGTCACTCCAGTAAAGCACCGGCCCGGGCGAGGTGAAACGCACCAGCAGGGCCACCAGCAGCAGGGGCAGCAACAGCACGGCCAGGGCCAGCAGGCCGAGCAGGAGGTCGAACAGGCGCTTCACGTCAGGATTCCATACATTGGGGAAAGACAGGTCGTCCGGCACCAATTCCTTTATCGCAACTCATTGCCCGCGTCGAGGAATCCTCTAAAGGCGCCACAAAGCGACTCCGCGCGACCTGAGGCTCCCGGGATCAAATGCCGATTTGACATCGACAAACACCCCCTGGGGCTTCAGCCGGGAGAGCATCTCATCGAGCGACATGGCCATGAACTCGCGATGGGACACCGCTGCGACAATGGCATCGACTATCGGCAACTCTGCCCAAGGCGTCACTTCAATGCTGTATTCCTCTCGTGCAGCTACGGGATCGGCGATGGGATCATGCACGTACACCTCACAGCCGTACTCCCGCAACTCACCAACCACATCGGCCACCTTTGAGTTACGGAGATCAGAGCAATTTTCCTTGAATGTCAGTCCCAGCACGAGGACCTTGGCCCCCTTGATGCTGCACCCAGCATTGATCATCTGCTTGACGGTCTGCTGGGCCACATAAGCGGACATGCCGTCGTTGATTCGCCTACCCGCCAGGATCACTTGCGGGTGATAGCCCAGCATCTCCGCTTTATGGGTCAAATAGTAGGGATCGACACCGATGCAGTGCCCGCCGACAAGCCCTGGCCGGAAGGGAAGAAAGTTCCATTTAGTGCCGGCGGCTTGCAGTACATCCAAGGTATCGATGCCGATACGGTCGAAAATAATCGCCAACTCGTTCATCAACGCAATGTTCAGGTCGCGTTGCGTGTTCTCGATGACCTTGGCGGCCTCTGCCACCTTGATTGAGCCGGCCCGATGCACACCTGCTGCAATAACCGAGGCATAGAGATCGGCCACTGCTTCCAGTGTCGCATCATCGTCACCAGACACAACCTTGACGATCTTGGTAATGACCCGTTCCTTGTCCCCAGGATTAACGCGCTCCGGACTATAGCCGACATGGAAGTCTGTCTTCCATTGCAGGCCGGATTCCCGCTCCAGGATGGGAATACAAATTTCCTCGGTCGCACCGGGATAGACGGTTGATTCATAGATGACGGTCGCCCCGGCCTTCATATGCCGACCAACGATAGCGCTGGCACTGTCGAGCGGAGAGAAATCCGGAATGTGGGCGCCATCCACCGGAGTAGGAACGGCAACGATCACAAAGTCGGCACGAGCGAGATGACGTGGATCAGTGGTGACTTCCAGCCGCGTTGCAGCCTGCATATCTTCGCGGCTTACCTCACCGGTGGGATCACGATACTCGCGGTAGGCCTCTATTTTGGCAGAGGAGAGGTCGAAACCGACGGTGGAATAACGCTTGCCGAACTCGACGGCAAGAGGCAATCCGACGTAGCCCAACCCTACGACGGCAACAACAGTGCCCTCACTCAGCATTTGTAGTAATCCCTATACCAAGCGACAAAATTAGCAATTCCCTGCTCGACCGGCGTAGCCGGCTTATAGTGGAACTGATCAATGAGATCGGTAACATCAGCGTACGTATCGGGCACATCGCCGGGCTGTAGCGGTTGCATGTCCATCTGAGCCTTTTTACCGAGAGCCTTTTCTAGAGCTGCGATGTAGTCCATCAACTCTACAGGGCTGTTATTGCCGATGTTATAGACACGCCAAGGTGCCATGCTACTACCCGGATCGGGCTGAGCCCCACTCCAATCATCATTCGGTAGTGCAGGTTGATCAAGTACCCGGATCAAGCCCTCAACGATATCGTCCACATAGGTAAAGTCGCGGCGATGCCTACCGTAGTTGAAGACCTGGATTTTCTCGCCGGCGAGAATGGCTTTAGTGAACTTGAACAAAGCCATATCTGGCCGTCCCCAGGGGCCATAGACAGTAAAAAAGCGTAACCCCGTCGTCGGCAAACCATAAAGATGGCTGTAGGTATGAGCCATCAGTTCGTTCGACTTTTTGCTTGCCGCATATAGAGAAAGCGGATGATCAACGTTGTGATGCACAGAAAATGGCATCGTCGTGTTCGCACCATAGACGCTTGAACTCGATGCATAGACGAGGTGCTCAACATCATAGTGACGACAACCTTCCAGGATGTGAGCAAAACCGACGATGTTGCTGTCGATATAAGCAAGAGGGTTCTCGATGGAATAACGAACCCCGGCCTGGGCAGCGAGGTTAATCACACGATTTGGTTTGTGCATGGCGAAACAGTCTTCTATCGCCTTGCGATCACCTAAATCAATACGTAGATGGGTATAGCTCGGATGGTCAGAATGCCGCGCCAGCCGAGCCTCCTTGAGCGCAGGGTCATAGTAGTCATTGTGGTTATCAATGCCGATAACGCTATCGCCACGCTCCAGCAAGCGCAGAGCAAGACTGGAACCGATAAACCCAGCAGCACCGGTAATTAGGACTTTCACGCTTGATTACTCCCAAAAAAGACACAGCTATCGCCCTTATTCACTACGCCAGACTGATGTGTGAAATGCCAAGGAACGAGGGATACAAATTTCCCACGTGATGCAACCGAATCGTTGCCCCACTTGAAGCCTCCCCTCCCAGAGTACTCCAACTCTCCACAACACACTTTCTCCTGCCATCACCCGACCAACAGAAATCCTGCCGTTGGACATCAAACCTGGGCGAGACAAATAGGCTGCTCACAAAACTGGGAAAATAAAAAGGCGAACCTTGAAGCAGGTTCGCCAAAAATATGGTGGTGGAGAGGAGGAGGATCGAACTCCCGACCTTCGCATTGCGAACGCGACGCTCTCCCAACTGAGCTACCCCCCCACGAAGAGGAAAGAATTATAGCAACAAGGTCTTAGCTGTCAAAAAGACAACGTCTTCACGACACCCGGAAATAGCTGACGGTCTGGCGCAACTGGTCGGCCAAACCTTCGAGTTGCTCGGCCTCGGCGGCATTGTTCTGCATGGTGGCGTTGGTTTCCTCGGCCATGGAGGCAATGTGCTCCACATGTTTGGCAATGTCGGTGGCGGTGGTGGCCTGCTCGGTGGTGGCCAGGGCCACATCCCGCACCTTGCCGAGGGAATCCAGGGCCTGGCGATGGATTTCGTCGAGCATGGCGGTGGCCTGGGTCGCCAGTTCCAGCCCCTTGTCCACCTGGGGCGCAGCCGTCGCCATGGCCTGCACGGCGGTCTGGGTCTCCTCCTGGATGGAGTCGATCATCTGGGCGATTTCCGTGGTGGCCTTGGCGGTCCGCTCTGCCAGCTTGCGCACCTCATCGGCGACGACGGCGAAACCCCGGCCCTGTTCGCCGGCCCGGGCTGCCTCAATGGCGGCGTTCAGCGCCAGCAGGTTGGTCTGGTCGGCAATCTCCTTGATCACATTGGCGATGCCACCGATCTCCTGGGAACGCTGCTGCAGCAACTGGATCTGCTCCGACGAAGTGGCCACGGTGCGGGAAATGAGCTCGATTTCCTGGGCCGCGTTCTTCACCAGACCGGCTCCCTCCTCCGCCAGGGCGGCGGTCTGGGAGGAGTTTGCTTCGGTCTGGGTGGCGATTTCGGAGACTTCGCTGATGCTCACCGTCATCTGCTCGATGGAGGCGGCCGAGGCCGAGGTGGACTGGGCTTGGTTGTGGGCCGCGACGCTGGTTTCCCGGGCCGCCACCGACACATGCTCGGCGCCGGAAGAGAGGCGGGAAGCCATGCCGTTGATGTCGCCGAAAATGTTGGCCAGCTTCTGTTGCATGGTCTGCATGGCAGCCAGAAGACTGTCGGGGGAACTGTACTCCACCGGCCGTACCAGATCGCCTTCGGCGATGTGGCGCACCACCTCCACCGCGTAGGCCGGCTCACCTCCCAGCTGGCGCAGGATGCTGCTGTTGATCAGCCAGGAGATGACGGAAAGGATGGCCAGGGTAATGACCACCATGATGCTGAACAGCAGGGCCTGCTGGCGGAATACGGCATTGACGTCATCGACGTAGATGCCCGATCCCACCACCCAGCCCCAGGCCGGGAATTCGGCCACGTAGGAAATTTTCGGCGCCGGCTGGTCGAAACCCGGCTTCGGCCACAGGTAGTCCACAAAGCCCTTGCCACTGGCCTTGACCACGTTTTCCATTTCCTGGAAGAACAGCTTGCCGTTAGGGTCCTTCAGGGCGGCCTGGGACTTGCCTTCCATATCCGGCTTGATGGGATGCATGAGCATGACCAGGTTGCGGTCCTGCACCCAGAAGTATTCCTTGCCGTCGTAGCGGACGTTGCGCAGGGAATCCATGGCCTGGCGCTTGGCCTCTTCTTCGCTCAGCTTGCCGGCCTGCTGCTGCTTGTGGAAATAGTCCACCACCCCCAGCACCGACTCCACCACATTGCGGGTCTTGAGGCGACGGTCTTCCATCAGGTTGTCCCGCAGGACGTAAAGGGAAAATATCCCGACCGCGAGCAGGCCAAGCACCACCCCGGCGAAGAAAATCATCAGGCGCGTACGCACCTTGATCCGTTCGAAATTAAACATTCGACCCCCTGACTAGAAGCCCCTCTGCGGGGGCCGCAACACGAACCGTTGAACCACCATCGGCGCTCCGGCGCCTTTTTTTCATGGTGGCAGAAAAAGCAAAAGGGGCCAACAAGTGCCGGCCCCCAGGAATCACTCGCCCGAACCGAAGGCGGCCCGCCGCAGACGGTCGGCAACCGCCGCCCAGGCCGGGCCTTCCGGCAACGCCTCGACCACGATGGTGTCGGCACCGGTGCCATCCAGCTCCCGCAGGGCCCCATAGAAGCCGTGGGCATAGCCCGCCGGATCGGCCGGCAGCATCTTCCACACATGGGGCATGCCCGCATGGGGCGGCTGACTGTGGCAGATGACGCCGCAGAAGCCGCCGCGGTGGCGCACCACGTTGAGAAAATCGAGAAGACGCTCCCGGGCCACCACTTTGAGCCGGGTGCGGGGGGCGTAATGGGCTTCCAGGGTGCCGGAGGCCCGGGGCACGGCGCCCAGGGGCTTTTCCGGCCGGACACCGATGACGGTCTCGATCTGCTCCGGGGTGATGTGGCCAGGGCGCAGCAGCCGGGGGACACCGGAAGAAAAATCGATGATGGTGGATTCGATCCCCACCGGGCAGGCTCCGCCGTCCAGGATGAAGGGCACCCGCTCGCCCAGCTCGTCAGCCACATGCTGGGCGGCGGTGGGGCTGATACGGCCGAAACGGTTGGCCGAAGGAGCTGCCACACCACCGCTGCCGCCGGCCTGGGCAAAGGCCCGCAGCAGCGCCAGGGCCACCGGATGGCCGGGCACCCGCAGACCCACCGTGTCCTGGCCGCCGGTCACGGCATCGGGCACCCAGGGCTGCTTTTTCAGAATCAGGGTCAGAGGACCGGGCCAGAAGGTCTCGGCCAACTCCCAGGCGGCCTCGGGAATATCCATGGCCCAACGCTCCAGCCAGTCATGGCCGGGCAGATGGACGATCAGGGGATGATCTGCCGGACGCCCCTTGGCGGCGAATATCTTGACCACCGCCTCCGCATTGGAGGCATCCGCCCCCAGACCGTACACCGTCTCGGTGGGCATGCCCACCAGCTCGCCGGCCTGGAGCAGTTGCACCGCCCGGTCGATATCAGCCGGGCTGGGCGGGCAGGCGGAAATGGCGGCGGCTTGCATCAGGATTCCGGCGCCCCTTTTACTCGTCCCGGATGCCGATGGCGGCGCGGGCCGCCATCGCCGCCTGCTGCACCTGCACCGGGTCTTCGCCGATGACGGTGAAGTGGCCCATCTTGCGGCCCGGGCGGGCGTGGTGCTTGCCGTAGAGGTGCAGCTTGAGGTTGGGCACGGCATAGAGCTTGGACCAGTCCGGCTCCCGGTAATGCTCGGCGCCATCCTTCTGCTCGTACCAGATGTCGCCCAGGATGTTCACCATGACGGCGGCGCTGTGGGCCCGGGCTTCGCCCAGGGGCAGGCCGCAGAGGGCCCGCACCTGCTGCTCGAACTGGTCGGTGACGCAGGTATCCAGGGAGTAGTGACCACTGTTGTGGGGCCGAGGAGCCATTTCATTGACCACCAGCCGGCCGCGGGAGATGAAGAACTCCACCCCCAGGGTGCCGATGTAGCCCAGCTTCTCGGCGATACGCTCAGCGATTTCCTGGGCGCTGTCGGCGGTGCAGGCGGAGGCCCGGGCGGGGACGATGGAGACATCCAGGATACCCTTGCGGTGCTGGTTCTCGCCCACGGGGAAGCAGGCCACCTTGCCGTTTTCATCCCGGGCCAGGACCACGGAGACTTCGTAATCCAGGGGCAGCTTCTGCTCCAGCACGCAAGCCTCGCCCTTGAAGCCGCGGAAGGCGGCCAGGGCTTCCTCCCTGCTGTTCACCACGGCCTGACCCTTGCCGTCGTAGCCGAAGCGGGCCACCTTGAGGATGCCGGGGAACAGGCCGGCACTGGCCGCCTCCAGGTCGGCCTCGCTGCGGATGGCGGCGAAGGGGCCGTGGGGCAGGCCGTTGTCCTTGAGGAAGGTCTTTTCGACGATGCGGTTCTGGCAGACGGAAACTGCCGCTGCGGCGGGGCGCACCGGCAGGAACTTGGCCAGGTAGTCCAGGGTATCGGCGGGGACGTTCTCGAATTCCGTGGTGATGGCGGCACAGCCCTGAGCCAGTTCGTCCAGGGCGGCATAGTCGTCGTAGGCGACCTGCAGGTGGCGCTCGGCGATCTGGCCGGCAGGGCTGTGGGGGTCCGGGTCCAGGACCCAGACCTTGTAGCCCATTTCGTGGGCGGCAGAAACGAAGAAGCGGCCGAGTTGGCCGCCGCCGAGCATGCCCAGGGTCGCGGGGGGCAGAATCATGGCCATGGTTCTGTTCTCTCCGCTCACACTTCCGGCAGCTTCATGGCCAGAACCTTCTCGCTCTGGGCCTGACGGAAATTGGCCAGCTTCTCGGCCAGCTCCGCATCATGGGTGGCCAGCTGGGCCACGGCGAAGAGGGCGGCGTTGGCGGCACCGGCTTCGCCGATGGCGAAGGTGGCAACGGGAATGCCCTTGGGCATCTGCACGATGGAATAGAGGGAATCCTGGCCGGAAAGGTGCTTGGAGGGCACGGGCACGCCCAGCACCGGCACGATGGTCTTGGAGGCCAGCATGCCCGGCAGATGGGCGGCACCGCCGGCACCGGCGATGATGGCCTTGAGGCCCCGCTCGGCAGCCACGGCGGCGTAGTCGAAGAGCAGGTCCGGCGTGCGGTGGGCGGAAACGACGCGGGCCTCGAAGGGCACGCCGAATTCCTTGAGCATGACGGCGGCCGCCTGCATCACGGGCCAGTCGGAATCGGAACCCATGACGATGCCGATCACGGGGTGCTTGGGCTGGTTCATTGCGCTGCCTTTCGCTCGGCGGCCTCGATGGTGTTGGCCAGGAGCATGGTGATGGTCATGGGGCCGACGCCGCCGGGCACCGGAGTGATGAGGGAAGCCACTTCCTTACAGGAATCGAAATCCACGTCGCCGCACAGCTTGCCGTCGGGCAGACGGTTGATGCCCACGTCGATGACCACGGCGCCGGGCTTGATCATGTCGCCGGTGATCATGCGCGGACGGCCCACGGCGGCCACCACGATGTCGGCGCGGGAGGTGTGGAACAGCAAATCCTTGGTCTTGGAATGGCAGATGGTGACGGTGGCGCCCGCATTGGTCAGCAGCAGGCCCATGGGCTTGCCGACGATGTTGGAGCGGCCCACCACCACGGCTTCCTTGCCGGTCAGGTCCACGCCGCCCTTTTCGAACATCTTCATGACGCCGTAGGGAGTGCAGGGAATGAAGCGGGGATTGCCCTGGGCCAGGGCGCCCACGTTCTCGGCGTGGAAACCGTCCACGTCCTTCTCGGCGGAAATGGCTTCGAGCACGGCTTCTTCGTCAAAATGCTTGGGCAGGGGCAGTTGCACCAGGATGCCGTGCACCTTGGGATCGGCGTTCAGTTCGGCAATCTTGTCCAGCACCACCTGGGGATTCACATCCTTGTCGTAGGTGATCTTCTCGGAATACAGGCCCACCTTCTCGCAGGCATTGACCTTGTTGCGCACGTACACCTGGGAAGCGGGGTCTTCGCCCACCAGAATGAC
This sequence comes from Azospira sp. MPR-E4, assembly GCF_058809645.1. NCBI lineage: Bacteria > Pseudomonadati > Pseudomonadota > Betaproteobacteria > Rhodocyclales > Rhodocyclaceae > Azospira > Azospira sp. MPR-E4. The sequence goes on from NZ_JBXAST010000043.1 coordinate 21,273, forward strand.
CACCAGGCCGGGGCGGTGGCCCTTGGCCGTCAGGGCTGCGACGCGGGACTGGAAGCTTTCGCGCAGCTCCTGGGCCAGCGCGTTGCCGTCGAGAATTTGTGCCGTCATGGATTTCTCTGCCAACAAAAAAGAAAAGGGGAAAGGCGAATGCCTTTCCCTTTGAATTGCCGCAATTTTATCAGAACCCCGGGGAGAATGGACCCTCCCCCGGATCGCGGCCTGCCCGAGGCTCAGGCCAGAGCCACTTCGGCGGTGGCGGCCACCGCGGCCCGACCGGCGGCAAAGGCCTTGCGGTTCTGCTCCACCACCTTCTCGCCCTTGCGGGCGAAGCGCTGCAGGATGCAGTTAAGCAGGATGTCGGCGGAGAAGGGCAGATGGTCGGCCACCGCCCCCAGCATGACCGTGTTGCCGAGACGGATGTCCCCCAGATCCTTGGCGATGGCCATGGCGTCGAAGGCCACCACGCGGCAGCCGGAATCCTTCATGGAACCGACGGGATCCGCGGGGTAGTCGTAGAGCCCCAGGTCCACCACCGGCGGGGTCAGCTGGGCGGTATTCATCAGGGCGATGCCGTCGGGCACCAGCATGTGGCGCCAGCGCATGGCCTCGGCCGCCTCGAAGCCCAGCAGCACATGGGCGGTGCCCGGGGTAATCTGGGGCGACAGCACCTTGGGGCCGAAACGCAGATGGGAAGAGACCACGCCGCCGCGCTGGGCCATGCCGGCCACTTCGGTCTTTTTCACGTCGTGGCCCAGGGCGATGGCTGCCTCGGCCAGGATTTCCGTGGCCGTCATGACCCCCTGGCCGCCGATGCCGACAACAAGAATATTGGTCGTTGCAATGCTCATGGCGCGCTCTCAGTGCTTCTTGAGGATGTTGATGGGCACCACCGTCTCCGCATGGACGATGGCATCGGGGGCGCAGGGCTGGACGCAGAGGCCGCAGCCGGTACAGGCAGCAGTCTCGATGCGCACGAAGTTGAGGTCCACTTCCCGGCCGTTGGGCTTGATGGCCTTTTCCCGCCGGGTGACGTGGATCGCCGGGCAGCCCACTTCGACGCAGTTGCCGCAGCCGGTGCACTTGTCGTCCATCACCGTGAAGGGCTTGAGCTTGTGGTAGGCCTCGGTCAGCACGCAGGGCTGGTCGGTGATGATGACGGAAGGCTCGGCTACCTTGACCTCCTCGCGGATGGCCTTGAACAGCACCGGCAGCTCGTAGGGGTTCACCTTGTGCACCCGCTCCGGCTTCACGCCCAGGGCCTGCACCAGCTTGACGAAATCCACCCGCGGCGCTTCGTTGCCGTGAATGTCCAGGCCGTTGCCCGGGTTGTTCTGGCCGCCGGTCATGCCCACGGCCCGGTTGTCCAGCAGCAGCACGGTGACGTTGCCCTGGTTGTAGACGATATCCAGCAGGCCCTGCATACCCATGTGCAGGAAGGTGGAATCGCCGATCACTGCCAGAATCCGCTTGTCCTTGTCCGACTCGCCCCGGCCCTTGTCCAGGCCCAGCGCCACTCCCATGGATGCCCCCATGGAAATGCACGTATCCAGGGCGTTCCAGGGGTGACCTGCCCCCAGGGTATAGCAGCCGATGTCGCCGGCGATGGTGATGTTGCGCACCTGGGACAGGGTGTAATAGACGCCCAGGTGGGGGCAGGCCACGCACATGGTGGGCGGCCGCGGGAACACCTGCATCGGCGCCACCGCGGTGACGGCCGGCACCGGTTCGCCGCGCAGCTTGGCGATGGCGGCCTTGAGCACGGGCGGCGCCAGCTCGCCGATGCGGGGCAGGATGTCCTTGCCGTGCAGGGCGATGCCCTGGGCCTTCAGCTCGGTTTCCAGCAGGGGCTCCACCTCTTCCACCACCACCACTTCGTCGCACAGGGCCGCCAGTTCGCGGCACTTGTCGATGGGTGCCGGGCAGGAGAAGCCGAGCTTGAGCACCGGTGCCTCGGGGAAGGCTTCCTTGACGTGCATGTAGGCGGGGCCGGAGGTGATGAAGCCGAGGCGGCGGTCGCTGCCGGCCTCGATCACGTTCAAGGGAGAAACCTCGGCCTCGGCCTTGAGAGCGGCTTCCCGCTCGAACATCAGGGGCAGGCGGCGGGCGGCGCCGGAGGGGGTCATCACCCAGCGGGCCGGCTCCTTCTTGAAACCGGCGCCCACATGCTCCTGACGTTCGCCCACGGTGACCAGGGCCTTGACGTGGCAGATGCGGGTGGTGAGGCGCAGGATCACCGGCACCTGGAAGCGCTCGGACAGCTCGTAGCCGAGCTTGGTCATCTCGTAGGCTTCCTGGGAATCGGCGGGCTCCAGCACCGGCAGGTGGGCGAAGCGGCCCCAGTAGCGGGAATCCTGCTCGTTCTGGGAGGAGGAGAGGCCCACGTCGTCGGCCACGGCGATCACCAGGCCGCCGGCGACGCCGGTCAGGGTCAGGGTCATGAGGGCGTCGGAGGCCACGTTCATGCCCACGTGCTTCATGCAGCAGAAGGAGCGGGAACCGGCGTAGGCCGCGCCCACCGCCACTTCCAGGGAAACTTTTTCATTCACCGACCACTCTGCGTAGAGGTCCGGATAGGTCGAAATGACTTCCAGCATTTCCGTCGCCGGCGTGCCCGGATAGGCCGCGGCAACCTTGACGCCGGCCTCCCAGACGGCGCGGGCAACAGCTTCGTTGCCGGACATGAGCAACCGGCTCTGGGCCGGCACGGGCGCGATAGCGGCCATGTTGTCTCCCCCTGCTTTGTTTCAGGTGTTGATAAAGCGGGGGATGTTAACAGGCTCCATACGGTGGCGTCTTGACACAAGTCAACGACACGGAGGGGATAGATGCCTGAAAACAATGACTTCTGGCCATGAAAAAGGCATGCATTGCAGTCGCTTTGAAAATGCATCGCATTACCCGGTAAACCCCCTAGTTTCGGCAACCGGATTTGCGTATTACCATTGGTCCCACCGCGAAAAACGTGAAATAGTTGGCACAGGAGACCCGGAATGAATAATGCACCGCAGCAAAAGAGTGCGTTCTGGCAGTTGTACGAAAATATAGAAAAAACCTTCTTCAATTCGCTTTCGAAGAAACTGTCCAGTTTTCTGCTGCTTTTCTGCGTAGACCTGGGTTATCTGGGCGTCTATTTCTACCAGCAAAATACCATCCAGCAATTGCTGCATAGCGGCAATGCCAGCCCCGAACTGCTCGCCCGCATCGGCGCCAGCCTGGATAGCGGCCTCTACATCATGGGCGGGCTGACCCTGTTGGCCCTGGTCATGAACATCGGCCAGATCCTCTACCTGCGCCATCTCATCGTGCGGCCGGTGAAGGTCATCACCGGCATCTTCAACGAGATCGCCCGGGGCGAAGGGGATTTCTCCCGGGACCTGCCCCTCATCACCCAGGACGAATTGCGGGAGCTTTCCGCCGGTTACAACCGCTTTGCCGAAAAGATGCGGCAGATCATCGGCGAAGTGCGCAAGATGTCCGTCAGCATCGCCCGGGAGGCCGTGCTGGTGAAGGCACGGGTCGAGGACACGGTGAAGAGCGCCCGGGAACAGGTACGCCTGACGGAGACCGTGTTCACCGCCAGCAGCGAAAGCACCCGGGCCATCCAGGACGTTTCCGGCAGCACCCACGCCATTTCCGACTCGACCCACGGCAACCTGGACATCGCCCGGCAATCCCTGGGCGAGATGCAGGACATCGCCGGCAAGATCAACGCCGTCAGCGACAAGGTGACCCGTTTCAACCAGACGGTGGACGACCTTTCCCACCGCTCCGAGAGCGTCAAGCAGATCGCCGCCCTGATCCGGGACGTGGCCGACCAGACCAATCTGCTGGCCTTGAACGCCGCCATCGAGGCGGCCCGGGCCGGCGAGGCGGGCCGCGGCTTCGCCGTGGTGGCCGACGAGGTGCGCAAGCTGGCGGAGCGGGTGAACAAGGCCACCGCCGAAATCGCCGGCAACATCAACGGTGTCATCACCCTGGTGGAAAACACCCGTAGCGAAAACGACGAGATCAACGCCGACGTGCTGCAGACCCGGGAGGTGGTGAGCCGCTCCGCCGAGCAGTTCCAGCGCATGGTGGGGGATTTCGAAGGCACCAGCGAAAAGCTGCTGCAGATCGCCGCCGCCATGGAGGAACTGTCCGCCACCAACGAGCAGGTGCATGAGAATGTGGACGGCATCCACCGCCTCTCCGGCAGCGTCGCCCAGCACATGGAGGAATCGGAGCAACGCACCCTGGAGCTGGCCCAGGCCACCGAAGCGGTGCAGGAGCTGGTGTCCCGCTTCAAGATCGGCGCCGGCGCCTTCGACCAGGCGGTGGACCGCACCCGCCGCTTCCGCGACGATCTGCAGGCCGAACTGGAAGCCATGGCCAAGCGGGGCATCAACATCTTCGACCGCAGCTACCAGCCCATTCCCGACACCAACCCGCAGAAATACAAGGTCAGCTGGGGCGACACCTACGCCCAAACCTGCCAGGGCCTGCTGGAAAGCTGTCTCAAGGACATCCCGGGCTGCGCCTTCGCCGTGGGCATGACCAGCGACAGCTACCTCTCGGCCCATAACCTGAAGTACTCCAAGCCCCTCACCGGCGATTACGAGACCGACTTGGTGGGCAACCGGGTCTGCCGCAAGTTCGAGCGCCCCTCGGAACTGCGCTCCGCCGCCAACACGGAACCCATGCTGCTGCAGACCTACCAGCGGGATACCGGCGAAGTGCTGTGCGACATCGCCATGCCCATCTACGTCGGCGGCCGCCACTGGGGCAACGTGCGGGTCGGGGTGCCGGCCGACGCCCTGCTTGCCATGTGAGAAGCCGGAGCCGCCCCGGGTTCGCGCCCGGGGCGCCCAATTCCCCAATCCTGATCCAGGACAAAGCCGGGCGAACTTAGTCCGGCGACAATGTGCCACCGACCTGCCGAAGGAAAGCCATGACCAAGACTCCCCTCCTCGCCGCCGCCCTGCTGGCCCTGGGCGCCCAACTGGCCCACGCCGCCCAGCCCCTGCCCGCGGTGGATGTTTACAAGAGCCCCTACTGCGGCTGTTGCGGCCAGTGGGTGGAACACATGCAGGCCGCCGGGTTCACCGTGCGCAGCCACAACGTGGACGACGTGCCCGCCGCCCGCAAGCAGCTGGGCATGCCGGACAGCCTGGGTTCCTGCCACACCGCCCGCATCGGCAACTACGTCATCGAGGGCCATGTGCCCGCCGCCGACGTCCAGCGCCTGCTCAAGGAAAAGCCCAAGGCCGTGGGCCTGGCGGTGCCGGGCATGCCCCAGGGCACCCCGGGCATGGAGACGGCCCGACCCCAGCCCTACGACACCCTGCTGGTGAGCAACGACGGCCAGACCCGGGTCTTCGCCCGGCACTGAGACTAGCCCGCCGGGAAATAGCAGAAAACAGCAGCAAACAAAAAAGGGGCCGATGGCCCCTTTTTTTCAATGGCGATGCTCCGCCAGGCGCTAGTCCGGCCGCCCCATGGCGTCGCGGATGGCCTGCTTCGTGTTCTCCTGGTGGATGATGAAGAAGGCGACGATGGTGGCCGGCAGCCAGCCGATCAGGGTCACCTGCAACACCAGGAGGACGATGCCTACCATGACGCGGCCCTTCAGCATGACCGCCAGGAAGGGCAGGAACAGGGCCAGGATGTAGGACATGGCTCAGCCGCCGGCGCGGGGCGAGGTGCTCTGCTTGGGATCCTGCTGCTGGCGCAGGTCCAGATCCTTGGCCTGGGCATCGCTGATGATCTCCAGCACATTCACCACCTTGCGCACGCCGGCGGTAGTACGCGCCACCTCGATGGCGGCCTTGGCCTCGCGCTCGGTGACCATGCCCAGCAGGTACACCACGCTGGCTTCGGTCACCACCTTGACGTGGTTGGCGGAGAAGCGCTGGGCGTCGATGAAGCGGGCCTTCACCTTGGAGGTGATGTAGGCATCGTTGCTGCGGGCGGAAAGGGAACTGATGCCAGCCACCTGCAGGTCGTTGGTGACGCCGGCCACATTGGGCACGGCGGCGACGATCTGCTCGGCCTGGGCCTTGGCCTCCTCGCTGACCGCTTCGCCCGTCAGCAGCACCTTGCGGTTGTAGCTGGTGACATTGACGTGGAGCTTGTCCTTCAGCTGGTCGGAGAGACGGCTGGCAGCCTTCACCTCAATGCCCTCGTCTTCCACATAGGTGCCGGAAGAACGGCGGTCGGTGGCCATCAGCACGCCGGCGGTGACGCCGCCGGCAACCACGGGGAAACAGCCCTGCAGGGCCGGCACCAGGGCCGCCAGCAGCAGGGGCAGGGCGATACGGGATTTCAGGGACTTCATCATTCTTCAACTCCCAGCAAGAGACAGTCGATGCCGTCGCAGATGCAGTGGATGGACAGGAGATGGACTTCCTGAATGCGGGCGGTACGGTCGGCCGGCACGCACAGGTGCACATCGCCCCCCCGCAGCATTTCGCCGATCTTGCCGCCGCCCTTGCCGGTCAGGGCCACCACCCGCATGTCGGCATCGTGGGCAGCCTGGATGGCTTCCATGACGTTGCCCGAATTGCCGGAGGTGGAGATGGCCAGCAGCACGTCGCCGGAGCGGCCCAGGGCCCGCACCTGCTTGGCAAAGATGACGTTGTAGGCGTAATCGTTGGCGATGGCGGTAAGGATGGAGCTGTCCGTGGTCAGGGCGATGGCCGCCAGTTCCTGGCGCTCGGCCTCGAAACGCCCCACCAGCTCGGCCGCGAAGTGCTGGGCGTCGGCGGCGGAACCGCCGTTGCCGCAGGCCAGGATCTTGCCGTCGTTCACCAGGCAATTGACCATGGTTTCCACCGCTTCGGCGATGGGGGCGGCCAGCAGTTCGACGGCGTCCAGCTTGGTCTGGGCGCTGTCCTGGAATTGCTGGCTGATGCGGGAAATCAAATCCATAGTGGTTTGAGGCAGTTGCGTTGGAAAAGTGAGGGCCATTCTAACATGGGGCCTTCGCCGCCCCGGGGTAACGGCTTGTAACGGGTGGTGGCGCAGCGGCGGCACGTATTGTCGCCCCCGGGCGAGAGGGCTAGACTTCACCCCCCGCTCAGCCCCGGTGCCCTGCATGGCCGACCAGC